>DATABT010000638.1:0-3524 GCA_036259455.1 Longimicrobium sp.
CGCGCCCCGAATGCGCGTTCGCCCTTCGGCGAGGTCAGCGCTGGTCCAGGGGCGTCACCTTGAGCCCGCGCGGGCCCAGGTAGTCCGAGCCCGGACGGATGAGCCGGTTGTCGGCGTACTGCTCCATCAGGTGCGCCGTCCAGCCGGGCATGCGCGCCAGCGCGAACACCGCGGTGAACAGGTCCATCCCGATCCCCAGCGTGCTGTAGACCGAGGCGCTGAAGAAGTCCACGTTGGCGTAGATCTTCTTTCCCTTCTTGTCCATCTCCTCGCGCATCACCGCGCGGATGCGGTCGGACAGGTCCAGCCACTTGGTCTCGCCCGCCTCGGCCATGATCTTGTCGGCCAGCTCGCGCAGCACCGTGGCGCGGGGGTCTACCGCCTTGTACACGCGGTGGCCGAAGCCCATGATCTTCTTGCCGCTCGCCAGCGCGTCGCGGACCCACTCCGCCGGGTCCTTGCCGCTCTCGTCGATCTCGCGCAGCATGTTCATCACCTCCACGTTGGCGCCGCCGTGGCTGGGGCCCTTGAGCGTGCCGATGGCGGAGGTGATGGCCGAGTAGACGTCGCTGAGGGTGCCCGCCGTCACGCGCGCCGCGAAGGTGCTGGCGTTCATCCCGTGTTCCGCGTGCAGAACCAGCGCCACATCCATGGTGCGGCAGCGGGTGTCGTTGGCCTCCTCGCCGTTCAGCATGTAGAGGAAGTTGGCCGCGAAGCTCAGGCCTTCCTTCGGCTGCAGCGGCTCCAGGCCGCGGCGGATGCGGTCGTACGCCGCCACGATGGTGGGCGTCTGCGCGGTGAGGAAGATGGCCTTGTGCCGCACCGACTCGGCGGAGATGTCGTCCGCCTGCGGATCGAACATCGCCAGCGCGCTGATGGCCGTGCGCAGGGCGGCCATGGGGTCCGCGTCCCTGGGATAGGCGCGGAGCATGTCCAGCACCTCCGGACGCAGGACGCTGTGGCGCTGCAGCTGGCCCCTGAGCTCGTCGAGCTGCTGGCGGTTGGGCAGCTGCCCGTTCCACAGCAGGTAGCACACTTCTTCGAAGGTGGTGTTGCGGGCGAGGTCGTCGATGTCGTACCCCGCGTAGATCAGCTCTCCCACTTCTCCGTTGATGTCGCTCAGCTTGCTCTGCGCGACGACGACCCCCTCGAGACCCTTGGCAGCCATTTCGACTTTCTCGGACGCGTTTGCGAGACTACATTTTTTCCGGCCCGGGCCGGCGGCGCGGCGGTTGCTGCCGCACGGTCCGGGCCAGCGCGGCGCCAACATAGCGACGCCCCGCACATCCCCGCAAGCGGGCGCGCGGTGCGGTTTTGGACGGCTCGCCATGAGCGGGATTCACCCGGGGGCGGGGGCATTTGCAGGCGGAGAACGACGCCGACGACGTGCGGCGGGTGCTGGCGGGCGACGCGGCCCGGTACGAGGTGCTGGTGCGGCGCTACCAGGAAACCATGTACCGGCACGCGTACGGCATGGTGGGCGACCCCGACGCGGCCGCGGACCTGGTGCAGGAGTCGCTCGTCAAGGCGTACACGCGCCTCGGCACCTGCGACCCGGACCGGTTCGCGGCGTGGCTCTTTCGCATCCTGCGCAACCGCTGCAAGGACTACCTCAAGAGCCGCCGCCGCAAGGACGTCCCCCTGCTGGACGACGGCCCCCACGCCGCGCCGCCCAGCGACGACCCCGGCCTGACCCTGGACCGCAGCGAGCTCGGCAAGGTGGTGACCGATGCCCTCGCCCGCATCCCCGAGCCCCAGCGCGAGGCCTTTCTCCTCAAGCACGTCGAAGGACGGAGCTACGAGGAGATGGCGGACATGCTCGACGCCGGCATCAGCGCCCTCAAGATGCGGGTGATGCGGGCCCGCGAGGCGCTGCAGGACCTGCTGAAGGATCGGCTCTGACGAGAAGAGATCAACATCAAACGATTGCTCTGCGTGATGTGGGTTTCCAGGTCCGGCCCGCGGATCAGAGGCGCAGGAGCGACTCCCGCGTGATCTCGTCGACGGACCGGCACCCCGCCAGCCCCATCGTCAGCTCGAAGTCCGCGAGCAGGTTGCGGATGACCTCGCCCGCGCCGTCCGCGCCCGCGAGGGCCACGCCGTAGACGTACGGGCGCCCCAGGCACACGGCGCGCGCGCCCAGCGCCAGGGCCTTGAACACGTCCGCGCCGCCGCGGATGCCGCTGTCCATCACCACGGGGACGCGCCCCGCGGCCGCATCCACCACTCCCGGCAGCGCGTCCAGCGTGGCGATGGCGCCGTCCACCTGCCGCCCGCCGTGGTTGCTGACGATCACGCCGTCCATCCCCGCGTCCACCGCCCGCCGCGCGTCGTCCGGGTGCAGAATGCCCTTCAGCACGATCGGCAGCCGGGTCCGCGAGCGCAGGAACGGCAACTCGTCCCAGGTGAGCGAGGGGCGCGAGTAGGTCGCGATGAACTGCTGCACGGCCCGCAGCGGCTCGGGCCGGCGGACGTTCTTCAGAAAGCCGCCGGGGTACGCGCGGGTGAACTCGGCGAACGTGCGCAGCGACGAAAGGTTCACGGTGCGCTTGGCGTCCGCCGCGGGCCCCTCCGGCGGCGGCCCCTGCAGCATGTCCTGGAAAACGGGATCGCTCACGTACTGCGCAATCCCTTTCCCCCGCAGGAACGGCAGGTAGCCGAGGTCCAGGTCGCGCGCGCGCCATCCCAGCATCGTGGTGTCCAGCGTGACCACGATGGCGGAGCACCCGCACTCCTCCGCGCGGCGGACGAAGCTCTCCACCAGCGCGTCGCTCTTGCTCCAGTAGAGCTGGAACCAGCGCGGCGCGTCGCCCATCACCGACGCGCAGTCCTCCATGGGACGCGATGCCTGGGACGAGAAGATGAACGGCACGCCAGAGGCCGCCGCCGCGCGCGCGACCGCCACGTCCGCCTCCGAGTGCGCCATCTCCAGCACGCCGATGGGCGAAAGCAGCACCGGCGCCGGCAGACGCTCGCCGAACAGCTCCACCGACGTGTCGCGCTGGGACACGTCGCGCAGCATCCGGGGCACGATGCGCCAGCGCTCGAAGGCCGCGCGGTTCTCGCGCAGGGTGCTCTCCGACCCCGCGCCGCCGGCCACGTACGCGAACGCCTCCGCGCTCATCGCCTCCTGCGCCGCCGCCTCCAGCCGCGCGAAATCCACCGGCACCACGGGCGTCTTTCCCGCCACGCCCGCCAGGTAGATCTCCGACTGCCGCCCCAGCGCGCCCGGCCGTTCCGCCATCGTCACCCTCCTCCCTGAAAGAACCTGATCACAGAACCAGCTGAGTCGGCCGAGAAAAACTCCGTGATCTCCGCTGGCTCCGTGCGAGGCGTTCTTTTCCGGTTCATCGCGGATTTCGTTGCACGCACGAAGTCTGCGCCCGTGAGCTGTCATTTCGAAGGAGGCGCCCACGAGGACTTGCCTCATGCAGGATCTTGTTGCGCCGACTGAGAAATCTACTCACCCACGCTCATGGCTGGCCGCACGTCCCGGGACCCGCCTCCGATGCGCCGCACGGAAG
>DATABT010000639.1:0-3415 GCA_036259455.1 Longimicrobium sp.
GGCGTCCCGCCGCTGCGCTACGTGCGCGAGGCCGCGCTGGCGGGCCAGCTCCCGCCACGCGCGGCGGGGCGCGTCCGCGCCCGCCACGGCGCGCACGAGCTCGTGCGCCAGCTCAAGCGCCTGCTGAACAACCTGAACCAGCTCGCCCGCGTGGCCGACCAGGAGGGCGACGACGGCGCGGCCGAGGCGCTGGCGATCACCATCTGCACGACCGAATCCGCGGTGAAGGCCGCGGCTGCGCGCCGCGGCGGCGCCGACGCGCTGGCCGCGATCACCGCGGAGGTTGTGGAGGCTGGCCGCAACTTGAACGAGGTCACGCACGGCGCGCACATCGTCGAGGAGCTTCCGCCCATCGACGAGCTTGCGGCGGCGCTGTCGCGCATCCTGGTCGCCGTGCACCAGGTGCTGCGGTGATCGGAGAGGTTTTCGGGACGGGGAGGGGCTTCAAGAAGCTCGTCGCCAGGAGAAACGGCGCCGGATCGAGCAGCTCACGCCGTGCAGTCGACCTCCGCGCGCTGGTAGTCGCAGCAGCAGGCGCCGGGGGCGCACGGGTCCACGTGGCCCGCGCGGACGCAGCGCCAGCACGGCGCCACCTCGTCCACCTCAGGGAGCCCCAGCAGGCGCGCCGCGCCGGCGCCGCCGCCGGGCTCCAGCTCCCGCACGGCCGGACGGCCCTCGGCGTCGAACGAGAGCTCGGCCACGGTAACGAAGCCCGCCTTGCGGATGCCGCTGCCGGACGCGTGGTTCTCGGGCGCGTACGCGATCCAGAACCGCTCCGCCTCCGCGGATTCCGCCCGCACGATGGCGTCCACCAGCCGCGGGTAGATCCCCATCCCGCGGTGCGCCGGCAGCGTGACGAAGTTCCACAGGTAGCGCTCGCCCCGGGGGAGCGAGAAGGTCGTCCCCAGCTCGCCGATCTCGGCCGAGCGCGTGGCCACCCACCCCCACGCCGCCGGCTCGCCGTCGCGCCACGCCACGTACGCGCGGTGTCCCTCCGCCAGGCGGCGGGCCATCTGCGCCGCCGGCCTGCCCTGCAGCGCGGACATCAGGTCCGCGCTGCCCTCGCGCCGCACCACCAGCCCCGGCAGGGGCGCGAGGGAAGGCGCGTCGTCGTCCCGGCAGCGGACCGCGAGCGCCATCAGCCCACCTCCGCGGCCGCGGCGGACACCGGCCTCACGGAACGCGACTCCGCCGCCAGCCCGGCCCATCCGCGCCCGATCCACAGGGCCAGCGCCAGGTCGAAGCCGAAGCAGGCCGCCACGTATCCCGCCGGCGTGTACGTCTCCATGAAGCCGGCGGTGTGCAGCACCGCGTCCCAGAGCGGGTGCAGGGCCCAGCCCCAGGCCAGCAGCCGGGGCTCGCCGCGGCGCAGCGCCAGCACCGCCATCCCGCCGAAGATCACCGCTCCCACGGCCTCCACCGCCACGCCGGTCCATGCGCCCGCGCGGGCCGCGAAGACCACGTACAGCACGGCCGCCAGGCCGAGCATCGCCGCGTGCAGCCCCATGCGGAACCGGGCGGGCGCAAACCGCACCAGCAGCGCGAACAGACTGGCGGTCACCACGTTCACCAGGGCGATCCGGATCATCATCCTCCACCTTCCTTTCGTTCTCGGTTCAGGGTTGGCGCGGGGCTTCCAGCAGCCACCGCTCGGCGTCGATGGGCGCGTCCAGCGTGCGGAGGTACGCCTCCAGCCGGGCGCGCTCGCGGGCGCCCAGCCGCAGGGGGCGCAGCTCCGTGGTGCCGGCGGGGGCGCGCGGCGCGCGGTCGTAGTGCTCGACGACCTCCGCCAGGGTGGCGATCTGCCCCGCGTGCATGTACGGCGGCCGCGACGCCACGCCCCGCAGCGAAGGGGACTTGAAGGCGCGGACGAGCGGCTGCCCCTTGGGCACCAGGAACTCCAGCTCGGTGCACTCCTCCGGCCGCGCGTCGCTGTAGCGGCTCCGGCAGTTGAACTCGTCGTCCAGCACCTGCCGGGCGCCGCGGGCGCGGCCCACGTCCTCCGGCAGGCCGGGCGCGGCCGGCACGCCCGTGTTGTGGAAGTGGTCGTCAGTGAGCAGCGGCCCGTTGTGGCACTGCGTGCAGCTGGCCTTGCCGATGAACAGCCGCAGCCCCGCCTCCTCCTCGGCGGAGAGGACGCCGTCCGGCGCGCGCCCGTCCTCCAGCAGCGCCGCCACGTAGCGGTCGAAGCGCGACGGAGCGGGGCGCAGGCGCCGCTCGTACGCCGCGATGGCCTTGCCGATGTTGGCGTAGACGCGGGTGACCGCCTCGCGCTGCTGCGCCGTCATCCCGTCCCAGGCGGCGCGGGCGGCGGGGTCCGGGATCGGGCCCGCCGTGCGCGGCACGCCGGCCAGGTCCGGCAGCGGGCCGAAGATGCGCTCGTAGTCCGCGCGGTAGTGCTCCGCGATCACGTGGGCGTACAGCGCCCGCGTGCCGCCGTGCTCCACCGGGCTCTCCAGCGGCCCCAGCGCCTGCGACCACTGGCTGTCCTTGCGCCCGTCCCAGAAGAGGAACGGGGCGTACTGCGTGCCGGCGATGGGCATCGTCCGGCGGTCGGTGCGGCCCACGCCGCTCGCCAGCGCGACGCCGTCCTGGAACTGCAGCTCCGGCTTGTGGCAGGTGCCGCAGGAGACCTGGCCGTTGCCGCTGAGCCGCGTGTCGAAGAACAGGCGGTGCCCCAGCTTCACGGCGGCGGAATCGTCCGCCCAGCGGTTGGTGGGATCGGGCGCGGGCGGCTCCAGCTCGCCGATCCACATCGACCGGAGCGTCTCCGTCTCCTCCTCGTTCCACCGCGCCCCCCCGGCGCCCGCGGCGCCGCACGCCAGCGCGGCCACGGCCAGCACCGCGGCCATCCAGCCCATGCGCGTGCGGTTCATGGCCGCCCCTCCGCGCCGGGGGCGGACGCCAGGGCCTCCACGCCGGCGGCCAGCCCGCGCAGGTACGCCTCGGCCTGCCGCGCGGCAGCGATCCCCTCCTCCACGCTCTCCGCCACCCCGCACCCGCATCCCCGCACCGCGCCCGCGGCGAAGACCCCGGGCACGCTCGTCTCCAGGGGATACGCGCCACGCACCAGGGACGATTCCGCGTCCGCGGTCCGTCCCGGGCCGGTGGAGGGGACACCGTTCGCATGGAGAGCCAGCGTGCCGTCCAGCCACGCCGTCCGCGGGCGCCCGCCGGCCACGAAGAGCGCCGCCGCCGCGCGCACCGCCGTCCGTCCGCGCCGGTCGCGCAGCAGGAGTGCTTCCACCCGCTCCACCCCCACGACTTCCACCACCTCCACGCCGGCCCGGACCGACAGGTTGGGCGCGGCCGCCCGGCGCGCCTCGGTTTCGGCGGGGACCCCGGAACGCCGGGACGCGCCGGGCAGCAGGACCACGCGGCGGCAGTGCCCGGCCAGGCGCAGGGCCGCGCGGGC
>DATABT010000640.1:0-10291 GCA_036259455.1 Longimicrobium sp.
GGACGCGGGGCTCTTGCAGGAAGGCGGCCTCCCAGCCGGCGCTGAGTAGATCCTTCGGTCGCGCCCGACCGACGGGCGAGCAAAGGAGTTCTGCGAGGGCGCTCCCTCAGGAAACCAACGCCTTTGCAGAGGCAACTCTCGTTGTGGCGCTCGCCCAGCGTTTCTTTCCATCAGCGCTGCGCGCACCTGTACCACGAAGGCCGCCGGGGGCGCCTCCTTCGAAATGACAGCCGCGGCGCGAGCGACTTTCATCCCTGCAGCCCCCCCCGCGTCGTTCATCGCCGGCGCGCGAGGACCGATTGCCTCGGCGCGCGTCCCGCGCTACGATCGATCCATCCTCCATCACACCGCCGCCCGCCGCCGCGGGTGATCATCCACCGGTTCCCCCGACCCTGCTCGCCATGGCCGCGCTCGAAACCGCCTTCACCCGTGCCGCCGGCGTGGAGGTTCCGCTCATCTGCGGCGCCATGTACCCGTGCAGCAACCCGGAGCTGGTGGCCGCGGTGTCGGAGGCGGGCGGGCTGGGGATCATCCAGCCCATTTCGCTGACCTACGTTCACGGCCACGACTTTCGCGAGGGGCTGCGCTACGTCCGCCGGCTCACCTCCCGGCCCGTGGGGATGCACGTCATCCTGGAAAGCAGCTCGAAGGTCTACCTGGACCGGATGCGCCGGTACGTGGACGCGTCGCTGGAGGAGGGGGTGCGCTTCTTCGTGTCGTCGCTGGGCAACCCGCGGTGGCTGTGCGACGTGGTCCACGCCGCCGGCGGGCTCGTGTACCACGACGTGGTGTCGCGAAAGTGGGCGCTCAAGGCGCTGGAGGGCGGCGTGGACGGCCTGATCGCCGTGAACGACCGCGCGGGCGGGCACGCGGGGCACCTGTCGCCCCGGCGCCTGTTCGACGAGCTGGCCGATCTGGGCGTGCCGCTGCTGCTGGCGGGCGGCGTGGGTGACGAGCGGGGCTTCGTGGAGGCGCTGCGGATGGGGTACGCGGGGGTGCAGCTGGGAACGCGCTTCATCGCCACGGAGGAGTGCACCGCGCCCCAGGCCTACAAGCAGGCGCTGATCGACGCACGGGAGGAGGACGTGGTGCTCACCGAAAGGATCACGGGCGTGCCGCTGGCGGTGCTCAACACGCCGCACGTGCGAAGGATGGGCACGCGGGCCGGGCCGGTCGCGCGCTGGATGCTGCGCGGGCGCCGCACCAAGCACTGGATGCGGATGATCTACTCGCTGCGCTCCATGGTGCAGCTCAAGCGCTCGATGAAGAGAGGAGAAAGCGCCGGCGCCACCTCCGCGGATTACTGGCAGGCGGGCAAGAGCGTGGCCGGCATCCAGGCCACGGAGCCGGCCGGCGAGATCGTCCGCCGCTTCGCGCGCGCGGCCGCGGAGGCGGCGCAGGTCCCGGCCTGAGGGGGGTGTCGCCATGAGGGCGATCGTCCTGGAGCGGCACGGCGGCCCGGAGGCGCTGCGCGTGCGCGAGGTGCCCGATCCCACGCCCGGCGCGGGTGAGGTGCGGGTGCGCGTGGAGGCCATCGGCGTCAACTACGCAGAGGTGCTTTCGCGGAAGGGGCTGTACGGGTGGGCGCCGCCGATGCCGTACACGCTCGGGATGGAGGCAACGGGCACCATCGACGCGCTGGGCGCCGGCGTGGAGGGGCGGGCGATCGGCGAGCGGGTGATCGTCGGGGCGCAGCACGGGGGGTACGCGGAGCGGATCGTGATCCCGCAGGCGCAGGCGCTCCCCGCGGTCCCCGGCTTCTCGACGGAGGAGAACGCCGCCATCGGGGTGAACTACATCACCGCGTGGGTGGCGCTGATGGAGATGGCGCGCCTTCGCCCCACCGACCGCGTCCTCGTCACGGCCGCGGCGGGCGGCGTGGGCACGGCGGCCGTGCAGATCGCCACCCGCTTCGGCTGCGCGACGGTGGGGCTGGCCGGGAGCGATGCGAAGCTGGAGCAGATCCGCGCGCTCGGCGCCGCCTCCGCCGTGAACTACCGCCGCGCGGGCTTCGAAGCGCGTCTGCGGGAGGCGGCGGGTCCGGAAAAGTTCGACGTGGTGCTGGAGGTGGTTGGCGGGGACGTCTTTCGAGCCGTGTGGCCGGTGCTCGCGCCGTTCGGGCGCGTGGTGGTGGCGGGATTCGCGAGCCTGGCGCTGCGGAAGTGGAATCCGCTCTCGTGGCTGCGCACCTGGCGCGATCTGCCCAGGGCCGGCATCCGCTCCCTCGCGCCGGCATCGGCCGGGTTCATGGCCACGCACGTCGGCTACCTGCTCGACGACCCGCCGCGCCTCACGCGCGTCTGGAACGAGCTGATGGCGTTCGTCGCCGCGCACGGCATACGCCCCGTGATCGGCGCCACTTTCTCGTTCGAGGAGATGCCGGAGGCGCACCGGCTGATGGAGTCGCGGCGCAGCGTGGGAAAGATCGTGGTGCGGGTGTGATGCCACGCCCGGTTCTGCCAGATCTCACGGAAAAAACGGCGCTCCGGCCGCCGCTGTCATTTCGAAGGAGGCGCCCGCGTGATCGCCGCCGGTGCAGACACCCCGTGGCGCCGACTGAGAAATCTACTCACCCGTGCTGGTGACCCGTTTTCGCGCTCCGCGCTCGCCCAGAGTTTCTTCCATTCACGGAAGCGCCTCCCGCAACTCCAGGAAAAACAAGCGTTTACGGCGCGACCGAAGGACCTTCTGTCCGAACCGAGGGGCTGGCTCCATGCTCGGAACCAGCCCCTACGCTGTGCCTGCAACATCCTTTGGTCGGCGCGCAAAGTGTTACGTAAAGACAACTTACGGAACGCGCCTCCCTGAATGGAAACGACACGGGTGCGGTCAGTCGAACCCGCCGGTCACAAGCACGGGTAAGTAGATTCCTCGGCCGGCGCCGGAAATCCTGCAGGGGGCGAGATCACGTGGGCGCCTCCTTCGGAATGACAATGCGCGGCGCGAGCGACCTTCATCATTCCCCCGGGGTGTGCGCAGCACCGGACCACTCGGAATGACGTCCGGTTTCCCGGCGGCGTGGCAACGCGGCCAGCGGGCTGCCCGCGTCAGAGCAACGGCGGGCGAGGCTGGGTCAGGTCGATGCGCGTAGAAGGCGCCTCCCTGAATAGAAAGAAATTCGGGCGAGGGCCGTCGACCGGGCGTGGCACCTGCCCGGGCGAGTAGATTTCTCAGTCGGCGCCACAAGTCCGTGCACCGGCAGCGATCACGCGGGCGCCTCCTTCGAAATGACAGCCGCGGGGCGAGCGACTTTCATCCCACAGGGTGCGCGCAGCGCCGAATGACTCAGGATGACTGTCGGTGGCGTTCGCGGTCCGTAAGGAGGGCTTGGCGAGGGCCCCCTCCCCGCTCGCTCCTCGCGGAGAGGGGGAGAACGTCAGGCGGCCTCCTGGTAGGCGCGGGCCTGCATGAGGTAGAGCTCGGAGTACAGGCCCTCGCGCAGGATCAGCTCGTCGTGGGGGCCCATCTCGGCGATGCCGCCGCCCTCGATCACCAGGATGAGGTCCGCGGAGCGTACGGTGCTGAAGCGGTGCGACACCAGCACGGTCACGGCGCCGCGCGCGGAGCCGGAGCGCGCCTCGTCCGCGTAGCGCTCGAAGAGCGCGTGCTCCGCCAGCGCGTCCAGGCTGGCCGTGGGCTCGTCGAAAAAGACGACGAGCGGGTCCCGGCGCATGAGCGCGCGGCCCAGGGCCAGCTTCTGCCACTGCCCCGTCGACAGGTCCACGCCGCCCTCCCAGCGCGCGCCCAGCTGCGTATCCAGCCCGCCCGGCAGTTTCTCCTCCACGTCCGCCGCCCCCGCGCGCTCCAGCGCCGTGCCCACGGCCGTCCGGTCGTCCAGCCGGGGCAGGTCGCCGGCGCCCACCGTCTGCAGCGCCGGCATCTCGAAGCGCGCGAAGTCCTGGAACGCGGCGGAAAGCCGCTCGCGCCACGCGCCGATCTCCATCTCCGCCAGGTCCACCCCGTCCACGAGGATGCGGCCCTCCGTGGGCTCGTACATCCGGCAGAGGAGCTTGACGAGCGTGGTCTTCCCCGCCCCGTTCTCGCCCACGAGCGCGATCACGGCGCCCGCGGGGATGCGGAACGAGACGTTCTTCAGCGTCCAGCGGTCGGTGCCGGGGTAGCGGAAGGAAACGTTCTCGAAGACGATGCCCTCCTCCAGCTTCGCCGGCGCCGGACGCGCGCCGCGCCGCGTCCGCGACACGTCCGCCGCGTAGTCCTGCAGCCAGATCAGCCGCCCGGCCGCGCGCAGGAGCTGCCCCAGGCTGGCGACGCGGCGGATGGGATCCACTACGCTGGTGCGCACCTCCTGCCCCAGGTAGAAGGCGACCACCACCTCGCCCGCGGTGGCCTGGCCGCGCGCCGCCCGCCAGAGCATGAACGCCACCGCGCCCCCGAAACCCGCGAGAAAGAGGAGGTCGCACGCCGTGTCGACGATCGCCCCGCTCCGCTTCGCGCGGTTGAAGTGGTCCCACGCCTCGTCCCACGCCTGCCGGAAACGGGCGGGGATCTCGCGGGTGAGCCCGAAGACGCGCAGCTCCATTCCCGCGTTGCGGTCCACCGAAAGGCGCTGCAGGTGCCGCGCACGCCGCAGCGGCGTGGCCAGGTGCGTCTCCGCGCGGCGCATCCACCGCTGCTGCAGCGCGGCGGCGGGGAACGCGGGGAGGGCGAAGGGGACCAGGAGAAGGAGCCACGGGCTGGCCCACGCCAGCGCCGCCAGCGTTCCCACGCCGGCCACCACCGTGTTGGCGGTGACGATGAGCGTGTTGAGCGCCATTCCCAGCACCCCCTGCTCGCGCCGGAGCAGCTCCAGCCGATCCTGGTAGTCCGGCCGCTCGTGGTGCTCCAGGCCGGGGAGCCCCGAGGCGAGGGTCGCGATCTCCCGGTCCATCGCGAAGCCCACCTTTTCCGTAAGCTGCAGCCGGTTCCAGCTCCCCACCCACAGCCCCAGGAACCAGAGCACCCGCGACGCCACCAGCCCGGCCGTCCCCACGGCCAGCAGGCGCAGGTCCTGCCGCACCGCGCCGTCCGCCACCATCCCCAGGAACAGGGCGAAGAGGGGGACGCGCAGGTAGCAGATGGGCTCCAGCACCAGCGCGGCGGAGCGCCGACGGTCCGTGCGCCACGCGGTTCTCGTCAAAAGGAGCAGGGCACGCCAGTTCTCACGCATGGGCCACCTCGAGGATCGCGGATTCCGGGACGGCGCCGTCGGCGGCGAACCGCTCGGCCTGCAGCGAATACATCCGGGCATAGCGGCCGCCGCGGCGCATCAGCGTCTCGTGCGTGCCGTCCTCCACCACCCGCCCGCCGTCGATCACCACGATGCGGTCGGCGTGGCGCACGCTGGACAGGCGGTGCGACACCAGGATGGTGGTCACGTCGCGCGTCAGCTCCAGGAACCGGTCGAACAGCTCCGTCTCGGCCCGCACGTCCAGGCTGGCCGTGGGCTCGTCCAGGATCAGCAGCCCGGCGCCGCCCCGCACGGCGGCGAGCGCGCGGGCCAGCGCCACGCGCTGCCACTGCCCGCCGGACAGGTCCGCGCCGCCCTCGAACTCGCGCGAAAGGACGGTGTCCCACCCCGCGGGAAGGCAGGTGAAGAGGTCCGCGCCCCCCGCGTCCTCCAGCGCGCCGCGGAGCGAGGCCTCGTCCGCCGCCAGGGGAAGGTGGCCGAAGGCCACGTTCTCGCGCAGCGGGAGCGGGTAGCGGACGAAGTCCTGGAAGATGGCGGCGATGCGTCCCCGCGCCCGCAGGGGCGTCAGTCCGCCGTCCAGCGTCACCGTCCCCGCGTCGGGCTCGTACATGCCGCAGAGCAGCTTGATGAGCGTGCTCTTTCCCGCCCCGTTCTCGCCCACGATGGCGATGGACTGGCCGGCGGGGACGTCCAGCGAAAGCCCGTCCAGCGTGGGCGCCTGCCGCCCGCGGTAGGTGAAGCGGACGTTCTGCAGCCGGATCCCCACCTTCCCCCTCCCGCGCCGCCCGGCCGTCTCCGGCGCCGTGCCGTCGGACGCATCGGGTACCGGCAGCCCGGCCACGCGCTCGGAGACGGCCAGCGACTGCGCCAGCGCCCACTGCGGGTCGAGCATCAGCCCCAGGTCACTCGTGGCCAGCGCCGCTTGCAGAAAGACGAGGAGCGCGGCGGCGCCCAGCTCGCCCCGCCCCGCCGCCATGGCGAGCGCGCCCAGCACCACCACGTGGGAGACCGCCAGCCCCAGCAGCGTCGCCGCGGTGAGGCCGAGGTTCGCCCGGCGCGTGCGCCACATCTCCCCCAGCGCCGCCAGGGTGGCGTCGCTGTAGCGGCCCACCAGCCATCCGCCCAGCCCGAAGACGCGGAGCTCCTTGGCGGCGGGCGCCTCCACGGCGAGGGCGCGCAGGTACTCCGCCCGCCGCATCCGCGCCG
Source organism: Longimicrobium sp. (assembly GCA_036259455.1). Taxonomy (GTDB): domain Bacteria; phylum Gemmatimonadota; class Gemmatimonadetes; order Longimicrobiales; family Longimicrobiaceae; genus Longimicrobium. The sequence goes on from DATABT010000640.1 coordinate 6,395, forward strand.
CGCCGTCGCCCATGTCCACCGTCACGCCCTTTTCCGTGGCGCTCACGTACAGGCGGTTGGTCAGGTGCCACGCGAGCAGGAGGAGCACCGGCGCCCACCACGCAAAGCCCAGCAGCACCACGAAGGCGCCCACGCCCCGCAGCCGCATGGTGACGACGGTGGAAAGGTGCCGCGCCGTGTCGCGCAGCACGCCGCGCCGCTCGGCCTCGTCCACGGCCTGCAGCCGGTCGGCGAAGGCGGGGTCCTCCACCTGCGCCAGCCCCGGCGTGCCCAGCGCGGCGAGCGCCACGCGGTGATGGATGGTGCGCGCGAAGCGTCCGCCGAGGACCTGCGCCTGGTGCAGCATGGCGTTGGTCGCCAGCGTCACCGCGGCCAGCACGGCCACCAGCCAGGCGAGCGCCACCAGCGCCGGGGCCACGCCCGCCGTCTGCACGGTGCCGATGGCCCCGACCAGCCTGCCGCTCAGCAGGATCACGCCCGTGGGGAGCACCCCGGCCACCGCCACCAGCGCGGCGAAAAAGACGACCCGGCCCCGCCCCGCCTCCCGGAGGAGGGCGAGGAGCGCGCGCCAGCGGCCGAAGTTAACCAACCTTGCGTCTGCCATGGGTCCCGCCATTCAGTAGGAAGATTCCGCGCCCACGCGAGCGCGCGCGGACGAGAGCGAGGCACGCATGCACTCCACCAGGGTGCGGACGTGCGGCTCGGCGGCCATCGTGTTGTGGCTCCCCGGGACGGGGTGCACCTCCACGGGATTCGCCGTGAAGGGCGACCATCCCAGGTCGTGCCGCACCGCCTCCGGGCGCGGGGCCATGAAGGCCCGCACGTGGTCCGGGAGCTCGGTGGCGCGAAAGAGGGTCAGCGTGCCGGAGAAGCGCCCCGGGGCGTGGGTGCGGCGGCTGGCGTTCCGGTCGCGGTTGATCCCGCACTCCGCCGCCAGCGCCTCGGCGGTGAGCCCCGCCGGCGCGGCACCGCGGGCCCGCAGCGCGTCCAGGACGAAGCGGATCTGCTCGTCACGGTCGAAGCCGGCCAGCGACTCGGGGGCGACGTGGAAGTCGATCCCCGCGTCCTGGCCCATCTCGCGCGCCAGCCCGGCCACGATGTCGGCGTCCGCGCAGGGCCACTCGTTCACCAGGACCGGCGACATCGTGTCCATCAGCCCCACGAACGCGGCGGTCTCGCCCAGCGCCTCCAGCTGCAGCGCCATCTCGAACGCCACCGATCCGCCGTACGACCATCCCGCCAGGTAGTACGGCCCGGGATGCGCCGCGCGCACCGCCCGCACGTACTCCGCGGCCACCCGCGCGAGCGGGCGGGAGAAGTCGGCGTCCGTGTCGCGCAGGCCGTAGACGGGCTGCGCCTCGCCCAGGTGGCGCACCACGTTCATGTACGGCGTCACCCCGCCGCCCGCCGTGTGGACCAGAAAGAGCGGCGGATGCACGCCCTCCGGCCGCAGGGGGACGATCGGCGACGCGGGCGCCCCGGCGGCGCGGCGCACCCCGCGGATGGTGCGCGCCATGTGCCGCACGGTGGCGCCGGTGAAGAGGGTGCTGACGGGGAGGTCGCACCCCATCCGCGCGTTCACCCGCGAGAGCAGGCGCAGCGCGCCGATGGAGGTGCCGCCCAGGTCGAAGAAGCTTTCCGTGGCGCCGATCCCCTCCACGCCCAGCAGCTCCTGCCAGATCCCGATCAGCCGCGCCTCCATCTCGTCCGCCGGCGCGGCGCGGGCGGCGCGCCGCACCTCCGGCGCCGGGAGGGCGCGGCGGTCCAGCTTGCCGGCGGGCGAGAGCGGCAGCGCGGCGAGCGTCACGTACGCCTCCGGCACCATGTGCCGCGGCAGCCGCGCCTCCAGGTGCGCGCGCAGCTCGCCGTCCGCGGGAGCGGCGCCGGCGGCCAGGACCACGTAGGCCGCCAGCCGCCGGTCTCCGGGCCGGTCCTCGCGCACCACGACCACGCAGGCGCGGACGGCGGGGTGCGCGCGCAGCGCCGTCTCGATCTCCCCCGGCTCGATGCGGTAGCCGTTGACCTTCACCTGCTCGTCCGCGCGCCCCAGGCACTCCAGCAGGCCGTCCGCGCGCCAGCGGGCGCGGTCGCCGGTGCGGTAGATCCGCGCCCCCGGCCGGGCCGAGAAGGGGTCGGGGACGAAGCGCTCCGCCGTGAGCCCCGGGCGGTCCAGGTAGCCGCGCGTGACCCCGCGCCCGCCGATGTACAGCTCGCCGGGGATGCCCACCGGGCACGGGCGGAGCGCCGCGTCCAGCACGTAGCCGCGCTGGTTGGCCAGCGGCCGGCCGATGGGAACGCCGCCGTCCACGCCGTCCACGGGGTGCCACGACGACCATACGCAGGTTTCCGTGGGCCCGTACACGTTCAGCAGCACGCGGGGATTGTCCCCGGCGATCCGCGCGGCCAGGGCCGCCGGCAGCGCCTCGCCGCCCAGCAGCAGGCGGTCCAGGCCGGCGAGGGCGTCCACCCCCGACTCCGCCACCACCAGGCCGGCCAGCGAGGGGGTGCACTGAAAGTGGGTCACGCCGTGGCGGCGGATCATCTCCGCCGGCGTCTCGTCGCGCCCCGCGTTCCTTGCGTCGGGGAGGATGACGACGCGAAAGCCGCGGGCCAGCGTCCACAGCAGCTCCACCACGTGGATGTCGAAGCTGATGCTCGTTCCCGCCAGCCACGTCCCCGCTTCGGCCGCGCCGATGGCCACGTCCATCCCGGCGAAGAAGTTGGCCAGGTTGGCGTGCGTCACCTGCACCCCCTTGGGCCGCCCCGTAGATCCGGAGGTGTAGATGACGTACGCCGCGTTCTGCGGGACCACCGTCGTCCGCGGCGCATCGGCCGGGAGCGCGGCGACCGCCTCCGCGTCCCCGTCGATCGACACGACGGGCACGCCGGCGGGGAGGAGGTGTCGCAGCGACTCCTGCGTCACCAGCACGGAGGCGCCGCAGTCCTCCAGCATGTAGGCCAGCCGCTCCGCCGGGTACGCGGGGTCCAGAGGGACGTACGCCGCGCCGGCCTTCATCACCGCCAGCAGCGCCACCGGCCAGTGGACGGAGCGCTCCAGGCAGACGCCCACGCGCGACTCGGGCCCCGCGCCCAGGGCGACCAGCCGGTGCGCCAGGCGGTTGGCCCGCGCCTCCACTTCCGCGTAGGTCAGCTCCGCGCCGCGGAAGCAGACCGCCGGGGCGTCCGGCGCCATCCGCGCCCGCTCGCGGAAGAAGTCGTGGATGCAGCGGAGGGGCGCATCGCCCTCCGTGCGGTTCCACTCCTCCACCACCCGCGCGCGCTCGGCGGCGTCCATCATCTCCAGCCGCGAAAGCCGCCGATCCGGGTGCGCGGCGGCCTCCCGCAGCAGGCGCTGGAGGTGCCCGGCCATCCGCTCGGCCGTGGCGCGGTCGAACAGGTCCGCGGCGTACTCCAGCGCCCCCGAAAGGCCGCGCGGGTGGGCGTGCAGCTCCAGCGTCAGGTCGAACCTGGCGATCCCCAGCTCGGTGTCGATGCTCCGCGCCCGCACGTCGCCATCCGCCGCCTTGCGCTCCTCGGCGTGGCTGAACTGGAACATCACCTGGAAGAGGGGCGACTGCCCCAGGGTACGCTCCGGCCGCAGCTCCGCCACCAGCCGCTCGAAGGGGAGGTCCTGGTGCTCCCAGGCGCCCAGGTGGCACTCGCGGACGCGGCGCACGGCATCACGGAACGGCGGGTCGCCGGCGAGGTCCGTCCGCAGCACCACGGTGTTGACGAACACGCCGATCAGGTCCTCCACCTCGCGCCGCGTGCGCCCCGCGGTCACGCCGCCCGTCACGACGTCCCCACTCCCGCAGTACCGCGCCAGCAGCGCCTTCCAGGCGGCCAGCGCGACGACGTAGAGCGTGGTTCCCTCCGCCTGCGCGATCTCGCGCAGGC
>DATABT010000641.1:0-11710 GCA_036259455.1 Longimicrobium sp.
CGTGTCGGCTCGGTGAACATGTCGTACCCGATCGCGGCGAGATTCCGGCGGTCCAGGGGCTCCAGGTAGAGGATGGAGTGATATTCGGGGCGCGCGCCCGCACGTTCCATTCCCGAACCGCGGCCTCGGGGGGGGCGGAGGGGGGAACCGGGATGGCGCAGGCGGCGTTTCCCACGCTGGACGACGTGCGCGAGGCGGCGCGGCGGCTGGACGGCGTCGTCCGGCGGACGCCGCTGGAGCGCTCCGCCTGGCTGTCGGAGGCGGTGGGGCGGGAGGTGTGGCTCAAGCTGGAGACGCAGCAGCGCACCGGCTCCTTCAAGCTGCGCGGCGCGTACAACGCCGTCGCCTCGCTCTCCGCGCGGGAGACGCGCCGCGGGCTGGTGACGGCCTCGGCGGGGAACCACGGGCTGGGGCTGGCGCTGGCCACCTCCCTCGCCGGGCTCGAACCGGCCGTGGTCTACGTCCCCGCCGGCGCGCCAGACGCCAAGAAGCGGCGGATCGCGCGGTACGGCGCGGAGTTGCGCCAGGTACGGGGGACGTACGACGACGCGCACCACGCGGCGCTGGAGCACGCGGAGCGCACGGGCGCGTACTTCGTCAACGCCTTCAGCGACCCGGCCGTGGTCGCGGGCCAGGGGACGGTGGGGCTCGAGATCGTGGAAGCGCTGCCGGAGGTGGGGACGATCCTCGTTCCCGTCGGCGGCGGGGGGATCTACGGGGGCATCGGGATCGTGGCGCGGGCGGCCGGGCGCGGCATCCGCGTCGTGGGCGTGCAGACGGAGGCGACCTCCGCCATGCACGCCTCGCTCGCGGCCGGACGCGTCGTCTCGCCCCCGTACGGCCCTACGCTCTGCGAGGGGCTGGAGGGGGACGTGGACGAGCCCGGCCTGGCGCTGGCGAGCGAAGTGCTGGACCGGGTTGTCCTGGTGGCGGAGGCCGCGGTGCGGCGGACGATGCGGCGGCTCTACATGGAGGAGGGGATCGTGGCGGAGGGATCGGCGGCCGTGGGCGTGGCGGCGCTGCTGGAGGGGGTGGTCGGCGCGGACGGCGGGCCCGCCGCCGTCGTCCTGACGGGGAGCAACGTGGACGCGGACCGGCTGGCGGCCATCCTGGCGGAGCGGGGATGATGGGCGTCATTCCCTACGCCGGCATCCATCCGCGCATCCACCCCACCGCGTTCATCGCGCCGAGCGCCGTGGTGATCGGCAACGTGACGATCGAAGCGGAGGCAAGCGTCTGGTTCGGCGCCGTCATTCGGGGCGACGAGCCGGAGTTCGAGATCCGCGTGGGCGCGCGGACGAGTGTTCAGGACAACGTCGTGCTGCACGTCAGCAGGCAGGGCGCCACGGTGATCGGTCCCGACGTGACGATCGGGCACGGCGCCATCCTGGAGAGCTGCACCATCGGCGCGCGCGCGCTGATCGGGATGAACGCGGTCGTCCTGCAGAGGGCGACCGTGGGCGACGAGGCGCTGATCGCGGCGGGCGCCGTGGTGGCGCAGGGAGGCACCATCCCGCCGCGCACGCTGGCGGCGGGGACCCCCGCGGCGGTAAAGAAGGAGCTGCACGGCGAGTCGCTGCGGTGGATACAGACCAGCGCCGCGCACTACGTGGAGCTTTCGCGCAGTTACCTGGAGCAGGGGATCGGACGGGTGGACGGGGACGACCGGATTACCGAAGGGAAGGGTAGATGAGCGACTTCAGGACCCGGGACACCGCCCCCGACGCGCGGCCGGATGCCGGCGCGTACCAGGCGTTCACCGCGGCGCAGCCGCACGCCCTCGGCGCGCGCTGGCCGGCGCCCGCGGGAGAGGAGGCCGGACGCATGGAAGAGCTGCTGCGAACGCTGTGCGAGCTGCCCGGTCCCACGGGGCAGGAAGAGGCGGTGACGGACTGGGTGGCCCGCGAGTGGGAGGGGCGCGGCGAGGTCTCGCGTTCGGCCGTGGGGAACCTGTTCCTCCACATCCCGGGCCCCGGCCCGCGCGTGCTGCTGGCCGCCCACGCCGACGAGCTGTCGATGATCGTGCGCTCCATCACGCCGGACGGGTTCCTTCGCGTCCTCCCCGGCGAGCGCGACGTCTTCTCCCTTCCCTACTTCATGGGCCAGCGCTTTCGCATCCTCGCGGAGGGCGGCCCCGTCCTGGGCGTCCTGGCCACGACCACGGGCCACGCGCTCACGCCCGAGCAGCGCGACCGCACGCGCCTGGCGTGGGACGACATGTTCGTGGACGTGGGGATGACGGCGGAGGAGGCGGCGGCGCACGGCATTCACGTGGGGACGCGGATGGTGTGGGACCCCGGCGTCCAGCGCGTGGGCCGGCTGCTGTTCGGAAAGGCGATGGACGACCGGCTGGGCGTGGCCGTGCTGGTGGAGCTCTCGCGGCGGCTGGCGAAGCGCGGGCCGCGCTTTGACGTGACGCTCGCGCTCACGGTGCAGGAGGAGATCGGGATGGTGGGCGCCAGCAGCCTGACGCGCGACGGCCGGTCGTTCGACGTGGGCTTCATCATCGACAACGGCCTGGCGGGCGACATCCCCACCGTGGCCGAGGCGAACATGCCGGTGCGGCTGGGCGGCGGGCCCGCGCTGGTGCACCGCGACTCGTCCGTGCACTACTCGCGGCGGCTCATCGGCGAGCTGCGCGCGGTGGCGGAAAAGCACGAGATCCCGGTGCAGGACGTGGTCCTCTACCACTACTCCTCCGACGGCGCGCACCTGGTGCGCCAGGGGATGGAGACACTGCTGGTGGCGCCTCCCATCCGCTACTCGCACTCCCCCTTCGAGGCCGTGGACCCCCGCGACGTGGAGAGCGCCGTCCGCCTGTTCGAGGCATATCTCACGGAGTCCATTCCGGAGTAATCCGGCGTTCGGGAAAAATCCCTTGCACGCAAAGCAGCAGAGAGAGGCAGAGCAACGGAGACGAATCCTCCGCGGCTCTGCCTCTCTGCTCCTCTGCGTGACATGCAGTGGTTCTACGGACCCGGTAACGGGCCAAAGCCTCACGCGGCGCTTCAGCCCGGCAGCAGGAAGGCGTCCAGGTGCACGGTCCGGGCGCCGCACTCGGTGCTCGACACCACCACGCCGGTGCGGGTCCAGGTCTGGAAACCGGGCTTCGCCACCACGACGGTGTAGGTGCCCGGGCGGTTGGCGGCCGCCGGGGTCAGCTGGTCCGCGCCGTAGCGGATGAGCGGGCTGGTGAACGCGCCCTCCGTAACCGAGCCGCCGGCGCCCTCGGCCGCGGGCTGGCCGGTGCTGGCGTCCGTCACCTGGATCAGCATGGTCGGCGCACCGATGGCCGGGCAGTCCACCCCCCCGGTCGAATCGCCGTTGCAGGCGGCCAGCGCGACCGACAGCGGAAGCGCGAACAGACCGGCGGAGCGGCGCGTCGCCATCCTCGGCCCGGCCCTCATCAGATGGTGAGAAAGCTGCGGACGTACCAGTCGATCAACGCCTGCCCGAAGGGTTCCGTGACGGCGGCGCCCAGCGCCAGGAAGATGCCGAAGGGCACCAGCTTGCCCGTCCTCAGGCTGATGGGCGCAAAGATCAGCGAGCCGAAGAGCGCGCCCAGGAAGAGGGTCAGCAGCACGCCGATGGGGCCCAGGAACGCGCCCACCATGGCCATCATCTTGATGTCGCCGCCGCCCATCGCGGGCTTCTTGAACGCCCACTCCCCCACGATCGCCACCACCGCCAGCAGCACGTATCCCAGCGCCGCGCCCAGCACCGCCCGCTGCGGGGTGATGCCGCCCGGCGCAAAGGAGAGCGCCAGGCCGATCACCAGCCCGCCCAGGGTGAACTGGTCGGGGATGATGTACGTCCGCGCGTCCGACAGGGCGATCCCCAGCAGGATGGTGAAGAAGAGCGCCGTGGCCAGCGCCTGCCAGGAGAGGCCGAAGCGCCACACCGCCATCACGCACAGCAGCGCCGTCACCAGCTCCACCAGCGGGTACTGGATGGAGATGCGCGCGCCGCACGCCCGGCACTTTCCCCGCAGCCACAGCCAGCCGAGGACGGGAACGTTGTCGTACCACCGGATGGGCGCGCCGCACGACCCGCAGCGCGAGGGCGGCGAGATGACGGACAGGTCCTCGGGCCAGCGGTAGACGCAGACGTTGAGGAACGAGCCCACGCACGCGCCCACCAGGCCGGCGTAGACCATCACCAGGTACTCCGCGAGTCTGTCCAAGAATCCTCAACGCAGCAGTTCGTACAGCAGAATGGCGCCGGCGGCCGCCACGTTCAGCGACTCCGCCCGCCCGCGGATGGGGATGCCCACCACGCGGTCCGCCCGCGCCCGCGTCTCGTCCCCGATCCCCGCGCCCTCGTTCCCCACCACCAGCGCGGCGCGTCGGGGACGCGGCTCGGGGAGGGGCCCTCCGCCGGCCGCCGCGGCCAGCGTCTGGAAGCCGCGGGAAGATAGCCACGGGGTCAACCGCTCCCAGTCCACCGGCACGACGGGCAGGCGAAAGGTGGCGCCCATGGCCGAGCGCACGGACTTGGGATTCCACGGGTCCACCGTCCCCGGCAGCGCGGCCAGTCCAACGGCGCCCAGCGCCTCCGCCGTGCGCGCCAGCGTGCCGAAGTTGCCGGGGTCCTGCACCGCGTCCAGCACCAGGATCACCGCGGGATCGGCGTCCGCCGCCAGGTCGTCCAGCTCGGCGCGGGGGATCTCCGCCACGGCCAGGACCCCCTGCGGCGTCTCCGTGTCCGCCAGCTCCGCCAGCTCGCGCTCGCCCGCCTCGCGGACCGCAACTCTTTTCGTGGCAAGCACATCCAGCAGCGCGCGTCCCCTCCCGCTGTCCCCCAGCGAGGACGCCGCGGCGGCAAAGCGGATGGGCACGGGCGAGGCGGCCAGGTCCTCGACGGCGCGAATGCCCTCGGCAAGGAAAAGCCCCTCCGCTTCACGGGTCTTCCGCTGGCGAAGGGACCGCAGCAGGCGCTCTTCGCGGCGGCTCAGCATGAGGTCCCGGCATGGTCCGGTCCTTGCTCTCCCCCCCCTACCCAAGACGACAACCGTCCAAATGGAGAATCATATGTCGCAAGCACTTAGGCGCGTGTTCCGGCGCACGGCGGCAGTCGCCTGCCTGTGCGGGGCCGGGGCGGCCGCGGGGTGCGCCCCGCAGGTGAGCACGCAGCAGGAGCAGCAGATCGGCGCGCAGTACTCGCAGCAGATCAACCGCCAGATGCCGATGCTGAACGACCAGTCCACGCTGGCGTACGTGAACCAGATCGGCTCGCGGCTCGCGGCCATCGCCGACCCGCGTGGAATCCGCTACCACTTCTACGTGGTGAACTCCGACGTTGTCAACGCCTTCGCCCTGCCGGGCGGCTACGTGTACGTGAACCGCGGCATCATCGAGCGCGCCGACAACCTGTCGGAGTTCGCCGGAGTGCTGGCGCACGAGATCGGGCACGTGGCCGAGCGGCACAGCATCGAGCAGCTGCAGCGCGCGCAGAACGCCAACCTGGGGCTGAACGTGCTGTACGGGGTGCTGCTGGGCCGCGCGCCGTCGGGGATCGAGCAGGCCGGCATCCAGGTGGGCGGCACCGCGGTGTTCGCGGGCTACACCCGCGACGCCGAGCGCGAGGCCGACCGCGTGGGGGTGGCCTACATGGTGCGCGCCGGGTACAACCCCATCGGGCTGGCGACGTTCTTCGAGGAGCTGCTGGACATGCAGCAGCGGCAGCCCAGCCGCGTGGAGCAGTGGTTCAGCACGCACCCCACCACACAGGAGCGGGTGGCCAGCACGCGGGCCATCATCGCGGCCACGCCGGGGGCCCAGAACTCGAACCTGACCACCGATACGCGCGCGTTCCAGAACTTTCGCTCGCGCGTGACGTCGCTCCCCGCCCCGCCGGACCGGCGGCGGTGAGCACGCGCGGAACGTTCGCACCCGGGGGCCGGCCGCGCGCAGGGCGGTCCCCGAGGGCGGCCGCGCGGCTGCTGGCGGCGCTGGCCCTGGGCGGGTGCGTGAACGAGGCGCGGGAGGTGGCGATCGGCAACCAGATCGCCTCGCAGATCAACGCGCAGATCCCGCTGGTGCAGGACGTTCCGCTCAACCTGTACGTGAACGACCTGGGCCGGATGATCGCGCACCACAGCGCGCGGCCGGACCTTCAGTACCACTTCTACATCGTCGACAGCCCCGCGCTCAACGCGTTCGCCCTGCCGGGCGGGCACATCTACGTGAACCGCGGGCTCATCGAGCGCACCAGCGACATCTCGGAGCTGGCCGGCATTCTGGCGCACGAGATCGGGCACGTGGCGGCGCGGCACGGGGCGCAGAACCTGGAGCGGCAGATGCGCACGCGCTCCATGGCCCGGGTGATGTACCAGCTCATCCTGGACCGCGAGCCCATGCTCAACCAGGAGGCGCTGGAGGTGGGGAGCGCGCTGTGGAACGCGCAGAACAGCCGCGCGGCCGAGCAGGAGGCCGACCGGCTGGCGGTGAACTACCTGGTGAAGAGCGGCGTGGACCCGCGGGGAATGCTGAGCCTGTTCAGCGCCCTGTGGGAGGAGGAGCAGGCCGTGCCCACCAGTGAGTCCGTCTCCTGGTTCAGCACGCACCCGGGAACGGCGGCGCGCATGCAGGCCACCCGCGCGCAGATCCGCGCCCTCCCGGAGCCCCCCAGGCCGCTGGCGCGCAACAACGACAGCTATGCGGCCTTCCTGCGGCGCCTGCAGGCGCAGCCGCCCCCCATGCTGGGCGTGATACTCCCCCGCGGCCACCCGGTGGTGCGGCGGTAGGCCCCGGGGGACAAGGGGATAAGGGGACAAGGGGACAAGGGGACAAGGGGACTAGGGGATGAAGCGGCGCGGTGCCTTTGCGGTGCCGCGCCGCTTCTGGTTTCGCGCCCCTCCAGGTGCCAGTTTCCAGTCGCGACCCATCAGCCTCCCACTCCGCATCGCCCTACCAGGCACTGGGCACTGGGCACTTGGCACCATGCACTCGGCACTCCCGATGAGCATTCCCATCGCACTCACCATCGCCGGGTCCGATTCCGGCGGCGGGGCCGGCATCCAGGCGGACCTCAAGACCTTTCACACGTTCGGCTGCTTCGGCACGTCGGCCATCACCGCCATCACCGTGCAGAACACGCGCGGCGTCACGGGCGTGCACGCCGTCCCCGTCCACACCGTGCGCGCGCAGATCGCGGCCGTCGCGACCGACCTGCCGCCCGCCGCGTGCAAGACGGGAATGCTGGCGACGGTGGATCTCGTCCGTGCCGTGGCCGCCTCCCTCCGCCAGCACGCGCTGCCCAACTACGTGCTGGACCCGGTGATGGTGGCGACGAGCGGCGACCGGCTGCTGCACGCCAGCGCCGAGCGCACCGTGGTGGCCGAGCTGCTGCCGCTGGCCGCCTGCGTCACGCCCAATCTGGACGAGGCGGAGATCCTGGTGGACTTCGCGGTGCGGGACGTGGACGCGATGCGGCGCGCGGCGCGGGCGCTGGTGGAGCGCGGGGCGAAGTCCGCGCTGCTGAAGGGCGGCCACCTGCGCGGGCCGGAGATGGTGGACGTGCTCTTCGATGGGGCGGAGTTCCACGAGTGGCGCCGCCCCAGAGTGCAGACGCGCAGCACCCACGGAACGGGCTGCACCCTGTCCGCCGGGATCGCGGCGGGGCTGGCGCACGGCCGACCCCTGCGGCAGGCGGTGGAAGACGCTCTGGACTACGTGCAGCGCGCCATGGCCGCCGCGCCGGGGCTGGGCTCCGGCCACGGTCCGCTGAACCACCTGGTGCCGGGGCGGGTCTGACCCGTCTCCACGGGCGAGGGCGGCTGAAGCCGCGGCTCGAAAGGCCAGAAGCCCCGTCCCGGCTCGTTCCTCGCCGGACGGGGCTTCAGCTGTTCGCGTGCGCCACGCCCGCGATCGGCGGACACGACTTTGTGCGCGGAGCGCTCGTGGTGTTGAAGCCCCGCCGGGCGAGCTCCGCGAGCCCGGGGCGGGGCTTGTGGCAGTTCCAGCCGCGGGCTTCAGTGGTGAACCCGCGGGGCCCCCGCAGCTACCCCACGCGCTCGGGCTCCGCTCCCGCAGCCTGCGCCGGCGTCTGCGCGGGGACGGTGGGGAGCGGGAGGGCGGCGGCCTTCTGCCTGCCGCTCTCCAGGTCCCGGCGGAACTCCGACTCCTCCAGCAGCTCACGAAGCGAGCGATCCATGCTGTGCATCTGCTCCTCCACCAGCGCCACGCGCCGCTCGATGAGCTGCGTCGCCTGGTTGTCGCCCTGCAGCTCGCGATAGCTGCGCATGGCCTCCATCAGCGGCTTGAGCGCGAACCGCGCCGTAAGCCCGGCGATGGGGATCAGCACCACCATCATCCCCAGGAAAATGGCCAAGGCCGCGACGATGGTCTCGTTGGTCCCCATCGGTTCCTCCGTGCAGAGTGCTTTGAAAGGGCCGCGAAACCGGCCCGGCTGGTAAGCGGAAGACGGCCCGGTGCGGCCGTGCGGGTGCGTACGGCGGGTGCGGCGATCAGGTTTCGCAGCGGTGGACCAGATGTTTACGCCGCCGCCTCCGACGCGCGGTTCAGCCCCGCCACCCGCGGCAGCACGCCGCGGACGAGCGCCGCCAGCCGGTCGCGGACCCGCGCGCCCACCTCCATCACCTCCTGGTGCGACAGCCTCTCGTGGCCCAGCCCGGCCGCCAGGTTGGTGATGCAGCTGATCCCCAGGCACCGTATCCCCATCGCGCGCGCCACCAGCACCTCCGGCACCGTGCTCATCCCCACCGCGTCGGCGCCCAGGCGGGCCAGCATGCGGATCTCCGCGGGCGTCTCGTAGCTGGGCCCCAGCAGCGCCGCGTACACCCCCTGCACGATGGGGATCTTCAGCTCCCGCGCCACCTCTTCCGCAATGCGCCGGAACCCCGCGTCGTACGGGTCCGACATGTCGGGAAAGCGCTCCTCGCCCGGCACCGTCTGGCCGATGAGCGGGTTCGTGAACATCAGGTTGATGTGGTCCGCGATCACCATCAGGTCGCCGGGCTGAAACCCCGGACGAATGCCGCCCGCCGCGTTGGTCAGCAGCATGGTCTCGGCGCCCAGCGCGGCGAGCGCGCGGATGGGGAGCGCCACGTCCGACGCCCGCCATCCCTCGTACAGGTGAAAGCGGCCCTGCATCGCCGCCACCTCCACGCCCTCCAGCCGTCCCGCCACCAGCTGCCCCGCGTGCCCCGCCAGCTCCTGCGTGCGGCGCGGAAAGCCCGGGATGTCGCCGAAGGGGATGCGCACCGGGTCCTCGATCTCGTCCGCCAGACCGCCCAGGCCGCTCCCCAGCACCAGCACGGCGTGCGGCGCGCGGGTTACGCGCTCGCGAAGAAAGGTGACGGTGTCGTGGATGGGCGTGGCGGTCATCGGCGCTCCGGTCGGTGGTGTGCGCGCCAATCTCCGCCGCCGGCGGCCCGGCGTCAACTGCGACGACAGGCTTTCTTGTCACCGGCGGACACGGAGAAAAGAGCGAGGACGCGGAGGCCCGCCGGGCTCCGCGTCCTCATCCACCCTCACGAGGGCGGATCCTGAGAGCGTGGTCTAGAGATTCATCCATCGAGACGCGGATGATGTCACCCTGAGGGAGCGTTCTCACGGAACTCCATCGCGCACAACGCCTTGGGCGCGACCGAAGGACCTTGTCCGCGAAGCGAGCTCCCAGTCCCTCGCTCCGAACATGCACGGCCACTCCCTGAGCGGAAAGGGATCCGGGCGAGGTCCATCGAGCGGCGCATCGCACCTGCCCCGGCAAGCAGATTTCTCAGTCGGCGCCACGGGTTCCTGCACCGGCGGCGATCACGCGGGCGCCTCCTTCGAAACAACAGCAGCGGCGCGAGCGACTTTCATCCCACAGGTGCGCGCAACGCCGAATGAGTCGGGATGGCATTGTGCCGCGGAGAGACTTTTCAACACCCTCTACGGGCGCGCCAGGACCATCCGGTCGGTGCCGATGTAGCTGGAGAAGTAGATGTCCAGCCGCCCGTCGCCGTTGAAGTCCGCCACCTCGGCGTCCACGCCCTGGCCGGTGAGCCCGGAAGGAAACACGGAGCTGGTGGCGTCCTTGAACACGCCCGTGCCATCGTTCAGCGAGACGCGGTACGGCCTTGAGTCGTTCAGGTTGGCGGTCACCAGGTCCAGGTCGCCGTCGCGGTCCACGTCGGTGAACTCCGCGTCCACGGTGTAGCGCGACTCCTTGCCGATGCGCGCGTCCGTCTGGTCGGTGAACCAGCCGCGCCCGTCGTTCACCAGCAGCCGGTCCTGCGGGTCCGCCCCCGCCACGAACGGAAGGTTGGCGAAGTACAGGTCCAGGTCGCCGTCGCCGTCCACGTCCGCGAGGTCCGCCTCGCGTGTCTCCTCGATGGCGGCGCGCAGGGGCAGCCGCTCGGGCGCATCGGTGAAGAAGCCGCGCCCGTCGTTCAGCAGCAGGCGGTTGTGGTCCACGTTCCCCACCACCAGGTCCAGGTCGCCGTCGCCGTCCACGTCGCCCGCCTCCAGGTCCTGCGTGAGGTCCGCCACCGCGGGCAGGCGCTGGCGCGTCTGGTCGGTGAAGCGTCCGGAGCCGTTGTTCACGAACAGAAAGTTCTGCCCGTGATTGCCAAAGAGCAGGTCGGCGTCCCCGTCGCGGTCCACGTCCGCCGCGATCACCGACTGCGCGGTGCCCCTCGCCGGGAGCCGGCCGCTTGCGTTGGTGAAGACGCCGTTGCCGTCGTTCAGGTACAGCTCGCTCATCTGGTCGTCCTCGCCCGCGATGGCGGCATCCAGGTCGCCGTCGCGGTCGAAGTCCGCCACGGCCACGTCCTCGCTGTCCCACGACCCGCCGGGAAGCATGCCGGCGGGCGCGACCGTCATCCGCCCCGTGCCGTCGTTCAGCAGCAGCACGTTGGGCTGGATCTCCTTGGCGATCAGCAGGTCCAGGTCGCCGTCGCCGTCGGCGTCGAACGCCTGCGAGTCCATGCTGCTGCCGATGGTGTGAGGAATGGCCACTTCCACGAACAGGTCCTGCCCGCCGCCATCCCCCCGCACGGCGGCGCGCGAGGGATCGAGCGGCGGCGCGCGCCCGGCGTCCGCGCAGGCGGCGAGCGAGAGCACGGCCGCGGCGAGGGCGATTCCGCCCAGGCGCGGGTGGATCGAAGACGTGTGCATGTGGGGCTCCGGAGGGGGTTGGATCAGAATCCGCGCGAGGACGTGCTGGCGGATGAAGAATCGGATGACACCAATCTCCATCTCCAATCCCTGCCCTGCTCCCGCCGTGGGACGAAACGGGCGCAGAGCGTGACGAGCGGCGCGGGGGCGGGATGACCGGCGCCGCCGGGGAAACGAAAGTTCCGGAAATGAGGGCAGCGGGTACCGCGAGGCCGCCGGCGAACGTCCGGCTCGTGCTCGTACCCCTTTCCTTTTAGGACGATCACAGCCATAATCCAGCACCCTCACATCCACATCCCCACTGGAGCAAGTTCTGATGAAGAAGCTCAAGCTGAAGCTGGACGACCTGGAGATCAGCACGTTCGTGGCCGAAGGCGAGCGGCAGGGCGGCGGTACGGTGCACGGCAATCAGATCACCGGATTCACGTACTGCTACTGCACGGACAACGGCGACTGCTACTGGTCGAACTACTGCAGCTATCCCGGCCAGCCGAACAACACCTGCTACGAGGGCTGCATGACCAACGAGCGAGGGGCCTGCTGATCTCTTCCCTCGGCCCGGTAAACGAGCGTGGGCGCCAGGTGGC
>DATABT010000642.1:0-1689 GCA_036259455.1 Longimicrobium sp.
GTAGGCGCGGCTCCACGACAGGCCGCGGTCTGCATCCGCCGGCGCCCCCTACCCCGGCCCTCCCCGCAAACTGCGCGGTGGAGGGTGACGCGCCCCGACGCTGAGGTTGCGAGATTGACGTTTATCCCCTCTCCCGCTTGCGGGAGAGGGTGCGGCTCTCAGGCCGCGGGTGAGGGCCCCCCGCGGACGCAGTGAGATCCAGGCCACGCGCACCCGAATTCTCCCCTCTCCGCGAGGAACGAGCGGGGAGGCGCCGGGGGAGGGGCCCCCCGCGGACGCTGTTCGCCTCGTCGCGAACCATCGCCTACCCCAACCTCCCCCAGGATTTTTTGGGGGAGGTGGGCGAGGTTTACGAGCCCGGAGGGGGCGTCGGCGCGGTCTCTCGACGGAGGCACGCGCATCCGCGTACGGCGCGAGAGTCACGCTTTACGAGAAGAGTTGTCCAATATGACCGAGATGATGGAACCCGCTGCGGCGACTGCCGAGCCCGCGAAGGCGAAGCCCGTCAAGTGCGTCGTCTGGGACCTGGACCACACCGTGTGGGACGGCATCCTGCTGGAAGACGGCGACGTGCCGCTGCGCCCCGGGGTGCTGCACGCCATCCGCACCCTCGACGAGCGCGGCATCCTGCAGTCCGTGGCCAGCCGCAACGACCGCGACGCGGCCACGGCGCGGCTGCGGGCGCTCGGCATCGACGAGTACTTCCTGTATCCGCAGATCAACTGGAACGCCAAGGGCGAGAACGTCGCCGCCATCGCAAGGTCGCTCAACATCAGCCTGGACACCTTCCTCTTCATCGACGACCAGCCGTTCGAGCGCGAGGAGGTGCGGCACGCGTGTCCGGCCGTCCGTGTGATGGACGCCGCCGAGCTGGACACGCTGCTCGATCGGCCGGAGATGAACCCCGAGTTCATCACCGACGACAGCCGCAACCGACGCCGGCTGTACATGGCCGACATCCAGCGCAACCAGGCGGAGGAGACCTTCAACGGGCCGTCGGAGGACTTTCTGCGCTCGCTGGAGATGCGCTTTACCCTGGCGCCGTGCAGCGAGGCCGACCTGCAGCGCGCGGAAGAGCTTACGCAGCGCACCAACCAGCTCAACACCACCGGCTACACCTACGACTACGCCGAGCTGAACGCCTTCCGCACCTCGCCGGACCACCTGCTCCTGGTCGCCGGGCTGGAGGACCGCTTCGGCACGTACGGCAAGATCGGCCTGGCGCTGGTGGAGAAGACGTCCTCCGAGTTCTGGACGCTCAAGCTGCTGCTGATGAGCTGCCGCGTGATGAGCCGCGGGGTGGGGACCATCATGATGAGCCACGTCATGGCCGAGGTGAAGACCGCGGGGGCCAGGCTGCGGGCGGAGTTCAAGCCCAACGGCCGCAACCGGATGATGGAGGTCACCTATCGATTCGGCGGCTTTCGCGAGGTGGAGAAGCAGGGAGATCTGGTGATCTTCGAGCACGACCTGGGGACGATTCAGCCCTTCCCCGACTACGTGCACGTGGACGTCACGCGCTGAGCCGAATCCCGTACCCGTTTTGTCGATGACCATGCAGGACACCGGCGCCCGGCGCGCCGCCCTCTCCGACACCAAGCGCGCCCTGCTGGAGGCCCGCCTGCGCGGCGCGCCCCCCGCGGCCGCCGCACCGCGCGAGGCCATCACGCGCTGCGCCGGCGACGGGCC
>DATABT010000643.1:0-3400 GCA_036259455.1 Longimicrobium sp.
CGGGAACGCGCGTTCCCGTCCCCCGCACGGGCGATCTTGAGGCGGACGTCCGCACGCTCACGGCGGAGCTGGCGGCGCGGCTGGAGGCGAGCATCCGCGAGGCGCCGGAGCAGTACTTCTGGTTCCACCGGCGCTGGAAGAGCAAGCCCAGAGGGGAACCGGACCCGGCGGAACCGGGTATCGGGACGGCTGGCGGCGCGGAGGAGGACGACGCGGAACAGGACGACCTTTGATCTACATCTGCATCCCGGCGCTCGACGAGGCGCCGACGGTTGGAGTCCTGCTCTGGCGGATTCGCCAGGTGATGGCGGAGTTTCGCCGCGACTTTCACCTCATCGTGCTGGACGACGGCTCCTCGGACGCAACTTCCGAGGTGCTGGCGCCGTACGCCCGTGTGCTGCCGCTCACCCTGCTCCGCAACGAGCGCCCGCAGGGGTACGCCGCCGCCGTGGAGCGGCTGCTGCGCGAGGCGGTGAGCCGGTCCACCCATCCCAGGCGCGACACGGCGGTGGTGATGCAGGCGGACTTCACCGAGCCGCCGGAGGAGATCCCCGCGCTGGTGAAGAAGCTGGAGGGCGGCGCGGACGTGGTCGGATCGACGATGTCCGCCGTGCAGGGCGAGGTGACGCGCGGAATGCGCTGGTCGCGCCGGGGACTGCCCTGGCTGCTGGCCCGCGCCGCGCTCCCGCCGGAGGTGGGCGATCCCTTCCTGGGCTTTCGCGCGTACCGCGTCCAGGTGATCAAGCGGGCGCTGGCGGACCGCGAGGGCGCGCCGCTGCTCACGCGGCAGGGGTGGGCCGCCAACGCGGAGCTGCTTCTGCGCGTGGCCCCGCACGCCCGCCGCGCCGACCAGGCGGCGGTGGAGATCCGCTACACGCGCCGCGAGCGCCCCACGCGCTTTCAGCCGTGGGCGGCGCTGCGGGAAACGTGGGAGCTGGCGCGGCGGGCGCCGCGGCGCGGCAGGGCCGCCGTAAAGCCGCCGGAGCCGCACGCCCCACAGCCGCAGCCCGTTGAGGCGGCGGCGGAGCCGGCCGAGCGCGGCCGGCCTTCGCGCAGGAGACGAAAGCGAGGAAATCGTGAAGGGAATATCCAGGATCGTACGGAGGGGCCGGACCGCGCTGGCGATTAGCGCCGCGGCGCTGCTGGCGGGCACGGCGCACGCCGAGGCCGCGCAGCAGACGCGCGTGCCGTTCCGCCCGGGCGAGTCCGCCACCTACCAGGTCCGGCTGGGCGCCATCTCCGTGGGGAGCGGCAGCCTGGCGGTGACGGGACTGCAGACGGTGCGCGGCGAGCAGACCTTTCACACGGTGATGACGCTGCGGGGCGGCAACGCGCTGGTACGCGTGAACGACCGCTTTGAATCGTGGATCGACACGGACGGGCTGTTCTCGCGCAGGTTCCACCAGAACCAGCACGAGGCGCGCTTCCGCCGCAACCGCACCTACGAGTTCTTTCCCGAGGAGCGCAGCTTCCGGCGCGAGAACGGGCAGACGGGAACGCTGCCCACCAACCAGCCGCTGGACGACCTGTCGTTCATCTACTTCGCGCGCACGTTGCCGCTGGACCCCGGCGCCACGTACACGCTGCCGCGCTACTTCAAGGCGGACGGCAACCCGGTGGTGCTCCAGGTGCTGCGCCGCGAGACGATCCAGGTTCCTGCGGGCCGCTTTCGCACCATCGTGGTCCGCCCGGTGATCCGCACGGACGGCATGTTCGGCGAGGGCGGCCGGGCGGAGGTGTACTTCTCCGACGACGAGCACCGCATCCCCGTGCTCATCCGCACCCGCGGCATTCCGCTGATGGGGTCGCTCAGCATGCACCTGCGCACCTTTCGCCCGGGCACCTGACGGCGCAAGGAGAGTAAGAGAAAGGGGGGGCGCGGAGAGACGTTCCGCGCCCTCCTTCTTTTTCTGTCGATCGGGAGACCACACGATCGTCGGACAGGTGGGGAGCGGGGCCGGAGGGACACTGAACGCAAGGCAGGCGGAATGAGATCGATGAAGATGTTCGCGCCGGCGGTTCTGGCGGCGATGATCGTGGCGGGCGCGGCGGATGCGCAGCGGCTGCCGTTCGCGGCGGGGGAGCACGCCGTCTACCAGGTGCGGCTGGGCGCGTTTTCCGTGGGCACCGGCACCCTGTCGGTCACCGGACTGCAGACGGTGCGGGGGGAGCAGACCTTTCACACGGTGATGACGCTGCGGGGCGGCAACGCGCTGTACCGGCTGGACAACCGCTACGAGTCGTGGATCGACACGGACGGGCTGTTCTCGCACCGCTTTCTGCAGAACGTGCGCGAGGGGAGCTACCGCCGCAACCGCACCTTCGAGTTCTTTCCCGAGCAGCGCACCTTTCGCCGCGACAACGGAGAGACGGGCACCATTCCCACCAGCGAGCCGCTGGACGACCTGTCGTTCCTGTACTACGCGCGCACGCTGCCGCTGGAGGTGGGCGCCACCTACCGGCTGCCGCGCTACTTCAAGGCCGACGGCAACCCCGTGGTGCTCCAGGTGCTGCGCCGCGAGACCATCCGCGTGCCGGCCGGCGAGTTCCGCACGATCGTGGTGCGGCCGATCATCCAGACGGACGGCATGTTCAGCGAGGGCGGCCGCGCGGAGGTCTACTTCTCCGACGACCAGTACCGCATCCCGGTCTACATCCGCACCAACGCCGGCGCGCTCCCGGCCACCATCTCGCTGCGCCTCCGCTCCTTTCGGCCGGGCGGCTGATCCCGACGCAGCAACGAGGGGCTCCGCCGGTCCTCCGCGCACTCTCTTTTCTACGCTGCGTTCAGCATTTTTGATCGTGATGTAGCGCCTGGAAGCCGCAACGCGCATCTTCGGGTGCAGGTTCAGAACCTACACATCGAGATCGCGCCCGATGGAAGACGGCATCGACAGAGAGAGCGGGTCCGCCGCGGGGGACGTCCCCGAGGCGGACCTTTCGCGTGTGCGCACCGTGCCGGTGGGCGGGCGGCCAAGCAAGGTGCGCGCGCAGGACTTCGCCGCGCCGCCGCCGGCGGATGCCGCCGGGCGGACGTTCGGCGCGTTCGTGCGCTCGCTGCCGCACATCCTGCAGGCGGAGAGTTTTCTGGGGGTGGTGGATGCGATCGCGTCCGCGGTGGAGCGGCGCCGCGCCGTGCTGTGGATGCTGGGCGGGCACGTGGTGAAAACGGGCCTCGCGCCGGTGCTCATCGACCTGATGCGGCGCGGCGCCATCACGCACCTGGCCTCCAACGGCTCCGCGGGGGTGCACGACTACGAGATGGCGCGCTGGGGCGGCACCAGCGAGGACGTGGAGGCGGGACTGCGCGACGGCACTTTCGGCATGGCGGAGGAGACGGGGCGCGACATGAACCGGGCCTTCCGCCGCGGCATGAAGGCGGGGCAGGGCATGGGCGAGG
>DATABT010000644.1:0-6310 GCA_036259455.1 Longimicrobium sp.
GGGCCGGATCACCAGCACGGGTGAGTAGATTTCTCAGTCGGCGCCATGGGAATCCTGCACGGGCTGAGTTCGGTGCAGGCGCCTCCTTCGAAATGACAGTTCGGCGTCGGGTCTGTTTACCTGCACAGAATCGACGAAGAACCGAGAAAGGCCGCCCTTTCCGGGACCCGGCTCTCCCTCCGCGGGCGAAGCCGTAACGCGCCGCAGATTTCCCCGGGTCACTTACGCGTCAGCACCAACGCACTCGGGATCGCGGGCACGGCTCCGCGTGCCGCTGTAGCCGAACTCGGCCGGCTGGCCCATCACCATGGGCCCGGAGCCCAGGATGAGGATGCTCTGCGGGTCGGTGCCCTCCAGATGCCGTGGCAGCCTCCCCGCGCGGGGCGTCCGGTTACGGCGGCGGCCGACGAGGGTCGCTCTCCCGCAGCTCGCTCCAGCACCGCTCGCCCACACCCGACTACACGCGTCAACCCCCCTAACGAGAGGCACATCCAACGGCGGACCACCGATCCCCCTTCTGCCCGCGAGGTAGCGGTGACGCGTACCATCGAGCGGATGTTTTCGCTCATCCTGCTCGCCGCTTGCGCTGGCGCGCGCACTCCGGACCCGCGGCCCCGTGCCCGGAGCGCAAGGTGCCATCGCCACCACCCCCGTCGACGTCGTGCCGATGACCGCGGGCGACACCCTGCTGCGCGACATGACCGTGATCGTGCGGGGCGAGCGCATCGGGGCGGCCGGGCGGGCGGACCGCACGCGGTGCCGGCGGGGGCGCAGGTGATCGACGGGTCGCGCACGTGCACCTGACCAACCTGCGCGACATCGACACAACTCCTGACGAAGGTGATGCTCGTCACGAGGTTCTCCGTGCTGAACCTGGCTTGGGGCGCCGGGAGGGGAACGCGGCTGATCGGAGCGGTGGGCGCGCGCGCGTATCGGTCGTCGACATCTGATCGCGCTGGCCCAGCAGCGGGCGGAGCCCATGGGCATCGAGTACCACTTCGCGGACACCTTGAGGCTGCGCGGCATCGGCCCGTTCACCCGCGGCGCGGACGCGTACCTCCTGCACCAGAGCCGTCCGCACCTGCCGCAGATGGCGCAGACGGTCCATGACAGCCTCGAGCCGGCGCAGCCCGTCGTAGCGGCGGCCGGGTCACTGACATGGATCCGAAGCGCAGGATGAAGATGCGCTTAAGGCGGGGCGCCGGGCGGCCACGGTAGTTGCATGCGCGCGAGCGGAACGGACATCTTCCGCGGTGGCCAATCCGCCCCCGCGGCCGCGGGGGACCCCGCGTCACCGACCCAGATGCACAAGCCGCACTTCCTGCTCGTCGCGCCGTTCCCGCGCGTGCTCATCCGGCGCTCGGCGGCGTACTGGGTGCTGCTGCACCTCACGCGCGACGTCATCATGCTCTTCATGGCCGGCCTGGATGAGCTGCGCCCGGCGGACCTGCTGCCCGGCGGTAATCCGCTCGTCCCGGCGCTGGTGGTGGTCCTGGGGATGCTGCAGGCCCGGCGGAGCGACGAGGACCTGTACCTGGCGAACCTCGGCTACGGCTGGCCCGTCATCGCCGCGTACCTGCTGATGCCCGCGGCGGCGCTGGAGACGGCGTTCACCGCCGGACGGCTCGTCTGGCCGGCGGCGCCCGCGGAACTGGCGCTGGCGGGGCTCCGCGCGGCGTTCACCGCGTGAGCGCGGCCGCGGAAAGCGTCCTCTCGGCCGACTGCATCGGCAAGCGGTTCGGGGAGCGGAAGGTGCTCTCCGCGGCGACCGTGCACGCCGACCGGGGCGTCGTGACGGCGCTGATCGGGCGGAACGGCTCCGGCAAGAGCACGCTGCTGCGGATCATGGCGGGGCTGATGGCGCCCGACCACGGCACCATGCGCTTTCGCGGCGGCGTGTACACCCGCACGCGCCTGTCCCGGCTGGCGCGGCAGGGGCTGTTCCTGCTCCCCGCGGACCGCAGCACCCTCACCCGCACGCTCACCCTGCGCCAGCACCTGGACGCCCTGCGGCGCCGGTTCGCCCTGCCGGCGGGCGACGCCGCGCTGGAAGAGCTCAAGATCACCCACCTGCTGGACCGCACCGTCGGCACGTACTCCGGGGGGGAGCAGCGGCGCGCCGAGCTGGCCCTCGCCATGGTGCGCGCCCCCGACTGTCTGCTGGCCGACGAGCCGTTCCTGGGCATCACGCCGGCCGACACCGAGGTGTTCATCACCGCGTTCCGCGCGCTCGCCCGGCGCGGAACGGCGATCATCGTAACGGGGCACGAGGTGCCGTTCATCCTGTCCGTGGCCGACGCGGTAACGTGGCTCCACTCCGGCACCACCCGCCCGCTCGGCACCCCCGAATCGGCCGCCCGCGACTGGCTGTTTCGCCGCGAATACCTCGGCATCCGCGCCCTGTGACGCTCTTCCGCGGGACGGGCCAGGCGGGCCGGCCATGATCGTGACCGGCCGCTTCTCTGCGGACGCGTTTTGCGGTGGAGCGGTTTGGCGGAACAATGCACCTGAAGCGGAACGGCACATCGGCGAATGGCGCGATGCGGCCCCGGGCGCGAGAATGGTGCATTCGCTCGTGCCTGCTCCCGATCCGCCTCGCCCGCATGCCGTACCGCCGCAGCAGAAATCCGCACCACGCCGCGCTCTTCGAACGGAGGCTGGTGTTCGCGGGGGCCCTGTCGCTGGCCGGGCTCGCCGGGTTCATCAACGTCGTGGTGCTCGGGTTCTTTCACGTCCCCGTGAGCCACATGAGCGGCGCCGTGTCGCGCCTGAGCATCGACCTCGCGACGTCGAACCTCGCGGACCTGCGCGTGGTCATCTCCATCGTTGGCGGGTTCCTGGCGGGCGCGATGGTGTCGGGAATGGTGATCGGAGGCCGCAAGCTGCGTCCGGGGCGGCGATACGGAGTCGCCCTGCTGGTCGAGGGCGGCGTGCTGGCCGTCGCCGTTGCGCTGCTGCGGGGCGGCAACGCGCTCGGCGTAACCCTCGCCGCCACCGCGTGCGGCATCCAGAACGCGATGGCGAGCAGCTACTACGGCCTCGTGATCCGCACGACCCACGTCACCGGGATCGTGACCGACCTGGGCGTGATGATGGGGCACTGGATACGCCACCGGCGGGTCCCCGCATGGAAGCTCCTGCTCATGCTCGGCATCCTCGTCGGCTTCTTCGCAGGGGGGCTGGCCGGCGCGTTGGCGTTTGCCTGGCTCGGCGTCACCGCCCTGGCTTTGGCGTCGGCGGCGTGCGTGGTGGCCGGCGGCGCCTACTACGCCTGGTGGCACACGCGGCCCGGCGGGAATCGGGGTGACAATCCGAACGTGAAGCCGTGAGCGGGAAGGCGACACGGCCGGGTATCCCGCTCCCCGGCCGCATCGCCCGTGTTCACTGCATCAGCCGTCGCACCACCTCTCGCGCCCCGCGCCTGGAACGGGGAACGGGTGATGGGGTGACGCTAAGTTCCGGGGGATAGGGGCCAGGCTGACCCGCCATGATCGTGGCCGGCCGCTGCCGCCGGCCGCGCGTGCGCGAGCGCTGGATCATCGCACCGGCGCGGGAAGCGGCGGACGGGTCCGCGCTGTGAATGGCCGGCTCCGTCACGCCGGAGGCACGGCCGTCCGGCAGCACCCGGATGCGCACTTCGGCGGCGTGCGGAGACGGCGCGGGACGGGGGAAGAGCGGCGCGCCGGCATCGAACTTCGTCTCCACGCGCAGGGTGAACTCCCCCGCTGCCTCCGGCGTCCACAGGAAGTCGTAGGTCTCGCCCACGTCCATCCGCTGCCGCGCGAGCATCGCGCGCTGCTGCGCGGGCGGCAGGTCCGCGCCGTCCTTGGCGATCCATCGCCACTCCACCGGCTGGCCGTCCGCCAGCAGCGAGACGTGCTTCTCGTCGTCCGGGCTGATGTGCATGAACCGCAGCCGGTACGCGCGCCCGGCGCGCAGTTCCAACGGCTCCGGCTGCGCGCGGCCGTTGATGGCCGGCGGCGGATCGTCACCGTCGCCCAGGGAGCCGAGAAGAAAGTAGAGGTCCGACGCGGGGTCCCGCGGCCGGTCCGGCTCGGTGACCAGGAAGGGCCCGTACAACCCCTGCGCCAGCTGGTGCCCGGGCTCGCTGTGCACGTGGTACATGAAGGTGCCCGCCCGGCGCGGCGTGATGCGCACCGCGAGCGAGTCCCCGGGCGCGACGGCGGGCACGGTCGCGCCGGGGGCGCCGCTCCAGCCGGGCACCCCGTCGCCGCGGCTCTCCAGCTCCAGTCCGTGCCAGTGGACGCCGAGCGCCACGTCCGCCCGGTTGTGCACCACGATCTCCGCCGGCTCGCCCCGCCGCAGCTGGATCAGGCTGCCGGGAAAGCGCAGCGAGTCCGCCGCGGGTGGATGCGCGCCCTCCTGCAGCACGAACCCGTACCCGGGCGCCGCGCCAAAGACGGCGGAACGACGCGTGATGTGCAGGTCCAGCCGCCGCCGCGCCGGTTCGGCCGGGGCGGCGCGGGCGGGATCGGGATGCACGGTGATCCCCAGCACCAGGCCGCCCATCAGCTCCCCATCCGGCGCGCCGGCGTGCGGATGCGCATGGCCCGCGGCCGGCGCGGGGGTGAGCGGCGTGTGCTGCACGCTCGACATGTGGCGCATCAGGTGGCAGTGGAACACCCAGTTGCCGGGCTCGTCCGCCACCCAGCTCACGCGCATGCTCTGCGCGGGCGCCAGCACCTCCGTCACCACCAGCCGCCGCTCCTCCGCCGGGTACACCCGCTCCTCAACCAGGTCGCCGCGCGCGTCCACGTGAAAGTAGAAGCCGTGCAGGTGCATGGGATGCGGGCGCCCGCTGAAGTTGATCACGCGCCAGCGCACCGTGTCGCCCTGCGCCGCGTGCAGCCGCTCCGTGTGCGGCCACGAGCGCCCGTTCACGAAGAAGCGCGTGGCGGGGAGAAACGACGCCGGACGCTCGGGATCCATCCAGTGGGTGATGAGGAACACGCGCTCGCCCGCGGGGGGCGGAGATTCCGCAGGGTCCACGATCATCACGCCCACGAAGGCGCGGTCCGCGCCCGCCTCCGAGTGCAGCACGCCCTCCGGGGCCTCCACCGCTCCCCGCAGGCTGCCCTTGAAGACGTACGTGCCGGGCACGGTGGGCGTAAAGCGCACGTCCGCCGCCGCCCCTGGCGCCACGGTGATGGAGTCGCCCGCCGGAGCTCCCGGCCGGCGCCGCTCCGGCGGGGGCGGCACGTGGTCGTGCAGCCCGCGCACCACCAGCGGGTGCGCGAAGCCGTTGCGGACCGTGGCGTGCACGGGCGTGCCGGCGCGGACGCGGATGAGCGGGGCCGGCACGCGCGGCGCACCGCCGTCGGCGGCGAAGACGTACGCCAGCAGCGCGGGGCCGCTTTCTCCCCACGGCCTCCACACCGCCGTCCCCGCGTCCAGGCGGATGCGCAGCACCCCGCCCTCCATCCGTCCCACCGGCGCGGTGTAGTCCTCGAAGCCCGCGGCGGGGGGATGTGCGTGACGGGCAGGGACCGCCGCCTGCGCCCCCAGCGGCCCGGCGGTCCACCCCGCGGCTGCGGCCACCACCATCGCGGCACGGATCGCGACGGCCTCGATCGTTCGGATTCGGCGCGCGCTCATCGTCGTCCTCCCTCGGCT
This sequence comes from Longimicrobium sp., assembly GCA_036259455.1. Lineage (GTDB taxonomy): Bacteria > Gemmatimonadota > Gemmatimonadetes > Longimicrobiales > Longimicrobiaceae > Longimicrobium. Next base: position 5,635 of record DATABT010000644.1, read on the forward strand.
CGTGTGGGCGATGCGCTCGCCGTGCACGATGAGAGGGGGACGTCAGCCGCGGATCAGCGGACCGTCAGAGGGGGCGGAGCCGGATCAGAGGCGGCGGGATCGGACAATGGGAACGGCTGCTTCCGCCGCCCCTGTTTTCGAGCTGCGGACGCGCAGGTGCTTCGAACGCCGCATATAGCCGGGCCGCCGAGTCCGCGAAGGCGGACTTTGCGAATTTCCAGCGGCGACTGCAGTCGCTCCAGCGGGCGGACGGCACTTACCGAATCAGAATCGCGATGCGCATCATCCCGCGGACGCGAGGCGGGCGCGCATGGCGTCCAGCTCGCCGCGGATCCCCGCGAGGAGCGCCTGGAAGGCGGGTTCGGAGCGGACGCCGGAGAGCAGCGGGTCCCGGTCTATCCAGTAGATGCCGACCTGCGGACCGGCCAGCAGATCGCCGCCGGGCTCTTCTCGCCAGCGGCGAAGGGCCTCGACGACGCCCTCCTCGTCCCCGCGCAGGGCGGCGAGCTGAAGGCGCAGGCGCGGCGCGGCGAAGCCCTCGCGCTCGCGCGCGTCCAGGTCCGCCTCCGCGCGAGAGAGCAGCGAATCCACGCGCGCGCGCCGGCCCAGCCGCTGCTCCGCGTACGCCTGCTGCAGCGCCACGGTGGCCGCCGCGCCCTGCAGCACGGGCGCGAGC
>DATABT010000645.1:0-2716 GCA_036259455.1 Longimicrobium sp.
TGGCGGGCGACCCCGCCTTTCGCGAGCTGCTGCGCCGCGTCCGCGAGACCACGCTCAACGCGTACGCCCACCAGGATGCCCCCTTCGAGGCGGTACTGGAGGAGATCCAGCCCGAGCGCTCCCCGGACCGCACCCCGGTCTTCCAGGTGATGCTCAACCTGGCCAACTTCGCCGGTGCCGGCGAAGTGGCGGCAGCGGCAAACGTCCCGTCCGGCTTCGCCGGGCTGCGGGTGCACGGGGTCGATCGCGACGCCAGTGTGCTGCGGGCCAAGTTCGACCTCACCCTGTACGCGGGCGAGCGTCCGGAAGGGATCGGCCTGCAGCTGGTCTACAACTCCGACCTCTTCGACGCCGGGCGGATGGCCGCCCTGCTGGCGCAGCTCGTAGCCGTGCTGAAACAGGCGCTGGAGGACCCCGGCCGCCCGGTGAGCCGCTTCGTCCTGGCGGACGGCGGCGCACCTTCCGACGCGCACCGCGAGCTCCGCACCGCCGCCGGCCTCCCTGCCGGCGTGGGTGAGCCCGGTGAGGTGTGGGAGCGCCACGACGGCCGGTGGGCCGCCACTGGCGAGCGCGGCCGGTACCTTCCGGACGGCTCCATCGCCGTCGCGTCCTTCACGCGGGAGCCGGAGGCACAGACGGGGCCGCCGGCGCCGGCGCCCGACGCCGGGGCGACGCTGACGGAGACCGAGCGGGAGATGCTGGCGATCTGGCACGAAGTGCTGGGCGAACCCGTGGAGCTGCACGACGACTTCTTCGACCTGGGCGGGCACTCGCTCCTGGGGGTGCGCCTCCTGGCGCTGGTGAAGAAGCGGCTGGGGCGCACGCTTGCGCTCCCGGTGCTCTTCGGCGCCTCCACCCCTGCCGCCCTCTCGGCCAGGGTGGATGACACCGGCGAGGGACGCGGCTACGTGCACCTGGTCCCAATGGGAGGGGAGGCAGGCGCGCTGCCCCCCATCTTTCTCGTCCACCCGGCGGGTGGCATCATCTTCAAGTACGCCGACCTGGCGCGGCACCTGGGGCCCGACCGGCCGGTGTACGCCATCCAGGCCACCGGCGCGACCGACGGTGCCGAGCCGCTGCGCACGGTGGACCTGATGGCCCAGCACTACCTGGAAGAGGTGCTGCGGCTTCAGCCGCATGGGCCGTACTACCTGGCGGGGTGGTCGGCGGGCGGTGTGATCGTGATGGAGATGGCGCACCGGCTGCGAGCGGCGGGGCACGAGGTGGCGCTGGCGGGGCTGCTGGACTCCAGGCCGCCCAACGCCGAGCAGCCCATCCCGGACCCCGTGCACCTGTACCGGCGCTTGGCCGCCGGCCTCTCCAGCGCCGAGCCCGCCGAATTGGACGCGCTCGAGGACGAGATTCGCAAGCTCCTCATCGACGACCGACTTCTATACCTGGCGCGGTGGCTGGCGGCGCACGGCGCCGAGTCGCGGGTGCACGAGCTGGATGGCCTGAAGCCGGTGGTGGAGGTCTTCCGCGCCATCGTCGCGGCGACGCGCCGTCATCCTCTGGCTCCCTATCCCGGCCGGGTGACCCTGTTGTGCGCGGAGGAGGGCCGCGGCGAGGGGTGGGAGAACGCCGGGCTCCCCGGGCTGTGGAAACCGTACGTCAGCGGCGAGCTGGAGGTGGTGGTTGTCCCGGGCACGCACGTCACCATGGTCAACGAGCCGAATGTGCGCGAAGTCGCCGCCGCCCTCCAGGCCGCCATGGCCCGGTGCTGTTCTCCCGGCTGAAACCGGAGCCATGCGCGTTGAGAGGATGCGATCGCGCGTGGCTCTGGCATGCGCGCGCGGATGTTCCCGGAGCCATGCGGCGATCCCCCTTGGTGGTGCCGCCTCGTGTCCCGCCTCTTCGCTTCGTTCCGGCGACTCGGCGCGGGCAACCCATCCGCGTTCGCGCACGGATCCCTGGGTTCGTCTACTCATCTCCCGCGCGGCGCAGGGGCTCTCCGCGCATCAACCAGATGGTGTGATGCCGGGCGGTTACGAGTCCCGAGCACTACCGGGATCGGATTCGGCACGGATACAAGACGCCGCCCCTCTTCCGAGCGGCGGCGTCTCCGTGAGTAGCCGGGTTCATTTCCGAGTAGCCGGCTTTATTATCTCCGAACACCGTCAGTTGTACAGCGAGATAAACTCGGCGACTGGAGCATCAGCGAATCCGCGTTGATTCGGCAGTCCTGAAAACAACTCGGCTGCTGAGCGCAGACTCAGCAAACTGACTCGCCCAACGGGCCGGACAATACACTCGGCTACTCTCTGCTTGCACCTGCGGGGGCGAGCGCCGTGGCTGCGATCCTCATGCCGCCGGGTTCCCGTTTCCGGTACTCAGGCGCGTCTTTTTCTCGGTGTAACGCCCTTCTTTCCCTTTGCACGAGCCGTCCCTGTCGCTCTGTCGATCGTCGAGGCGGCGACGTGCTCGCAGAGCGTCATTACCCTGGCTCCGGACGAAGGAGCCTTTTTTCGGCTCATCGCGGATTTCGTTGCAACGCGAGGTCCACGCGCCGTGAACTGTCATTTCGAAGGAGGCGCCGCGGGGACTTTGCCCATGCAGGATCTTGTTGCGCCGACTTAGAAATCCAATCACCCACGCTCGTGGCCCGCCGCCGTTGCCGCCCTTTGCCCCCGGATGCGCCGCACAGACGCGGGGCGAGGACCGGGCCGGGGACCGATCACCTGCACGGGTGAGTAGATTTCTCAGTCGGCGCCATGGG
>DATABT010000646.1:0-4265 GCA_036259455.1 Longimicrobium sp.
GAAGCTCCAGAACACCGTGAGCAGCAGGCTCTGGATCCAGGGGAGAACGTCGGAGATAGACCACCCCAGCTGGAATCTTGGCGCCGCGGTGATACACCAGTTCTCCGAAATCGCGATCGAATGTGATCAGGACCTGACCATTCTCTCTCGCGTGAGCGAGCACCTCGTGATCGTCGCGCCAGGCGACACTACGGGCCTGTCTGCGAGAATTGCTGGATCAGCGTGGATGTATTCGCGCCAGCCCATCGCCACCCCGGCGGTATGGGTCAGAAAGTACCTAGCGCGAACGCGAAAAGGATCAGCTCAGCGCCGTCCTGACAGCGTCTGCACCCAGTCCGGCACGGTCGGCTCGCCGGCGAAGGCGGCGCCGCGCTTGCCCTGCGTGAGCGCCCAGCGGTGGATCCACGTGATGCCCGCGGGGCCCGTGTACGTGTCCTCCGACGCGTACGCGGGGTCGCGCAGCGCCTGCTCCAGCGGGACGAAGGCGTAGCCGCGGCGCCGGTACATCTCCGCGAGCCGGCCGAAGTGCTCGGCGTTCAGGTTGTTGGCGTGCAGAAGCAGCACCTGCGGAATCTCTCGCCCCAGCAGGGTCGTGGACTGCTGCTCATAGTACGCCGTCACCGCCTCCATGTAGCGGATGTACTCGTCCGCCACCCGCCCGCGCGTCGCCGGATCCGGCGCCAGGTCGTACGCGGCGGCGAAGAGGTAGTCGTAGTTGTCGATGGTGACCGGCGCCACGCGATAGCCGCGCTCCGCCAGGAACGCCTCGAAGCGCCGCCGGTCCTCCAGCGTGCGTCCGGTGTGCAGGAACGGGTGGCGGAAGAAGCGCGGCCGCCGCCCCGCCGCCTCCATCACCAGCCGCGTCACCGAATCGCCGCGCGCCACGTCGGCGATGTACGCGTCCACCGGCGTGGTGTGGAAGTCGGGATGCGAGTACGCGTGGTTCCCCAGCTCCAGCCCCGCGTCCACCCATCGCCGCAGCGTGGCCACGCGCCGCGGGTCCACGCGCCCGTCGGTCAGCAGCTTCTCCTCGTTCACGAACCCGATGGCCGGCACGCGGTGCTGCGCGATCTGCCGCAGCAGCCCGTCGGTGATTCGCTCGTACGTCTCGACGGACCGGTCCCGCTGCGCCAGCGCCGGCAGGTCATCGAACGTGACGGCCACCGCGCGCCCCTCCTGCTTCAGCGGGGCGACGGCCCCGTGTGGCTGCAGCGCGGGCGTCACCGGTGCGGCCGGACGGACGAACGTGATCGCAACCGCGAGGGTGGTGGCGGCGAGAAGCCCGTAGATCATCGTGCGCAGATACGGCTGCATGGGATGCGCCTGTCCGGTTCAGCGGCTCGCGCGCGCAGCGGCTTGGCGGATGCGCACCGTGCGCTCCAGCTCGTCGCGCGACTGCAGCACCTTGCGGCGAATGTCGATGGGCAGCTCCGGCGTCTCGGCCAGAAAGTGGTCCACGATCGCCAGCGCCTCCGCGGAGGTGTGGCCGCCGATGAAGGCGCTGATCCACCGCGGCAGGAAGAAGATGCGCCGGTTGTCGCGGATCCACTCCAGGCGATCCAGTGCCGGCCGCAGGTACTGCAGCGTAAGCGCGGAATGCAGGTGCGCGTTGAAGTTGCCGGACGCGGCGGTCGCCCACTCCTCGTTCAGGTCGGGATCGTCCAGGAACCGGCTGAAGTACTGCGCCTTCACGTCCGCCGCCGGTACCGCCGCGCCCGCCACGAACGCCCGCCGTCCCGCGTCCGCCGTGGAGTCGCGCGCCGACTCCGCCGCGATCAGCGCGTCGGGCTCGGGCTCGCCCAGCGCGATCAGCCGCTCCACGATGCTCCACCGCGTCGGCTGCTTCACCGCCTCGCCGTCGAACGCGCGCGCGCCGGCCAGGTACTCGCGCAGCATCACCCGCCCCGCGTCGGTGCGCGCCGTGGCCACCAGCATGTCCAGCGCCGCCTTGCGAGCGCCGTAGCTGAGCGACGCGTCCGTGGAGCGCGCCAGCAGCAGCCGCTCCCACTCCGTGTAGAGCGGGTCGTTCCCCCCGCGCGCCGCGTAGCTGGAGATGGCCGTCCACGCGCGGCCCATGTTGAGCCCCGCGATCTGCTCGTCGCGCTCGCGCGGCAGCTCACGCATCACGATGCGGGCAAAGCGCGCGGGGTCCATCCGCACCTCGCGCACCTCGTCCCACAGCGCGCCCCAGAGCATGGCGCGGCGCAGCCCATCCTCCTCGCTCCCCAGGTGCTCCGCCACGAACTCGCGGCTGCGCTCGTCCAGCAGAAACAGGCCGTAGCCGTAGTCGCCGTCGTTGGCCCACACGTAGTCCGGCGCGGGGAGCCCGCGCGCCGCACGCAGCTCGATCACCTCCTGCGTCCCCGCCACGGGAAGGACGACGTCGTCGCGCCCAGTATACGCCAGGCGCACCTGCGTGCGGATGGGCCAGAATCCGCCGGGATCGTCCGGCAGCTCGCGCGCGGGGCGCTGCCGCAGCGTCAGGCTCCCGATCGTGCCCCCGCGGATCTGCAGCGACGTCTCGATCACCGGCATTCCCGCGCGCAGGATGTACTGCTCGCCGAACCCGTCCAGGTTCATCCCCGAGGTCTCGCGCAGCGCCGCCAGCAGGTCGCGCCAGGTGGCGTTGGCGTACGCGTGGCGCCGCAGAAAGAGCGTCAGCCCCGCGCGGAACGCCGAATCGCCCACCATGAAGTTGAGCTGCTTGAGGATGGCGGGCGCCTTGTTGTAGACGATGGGCCCGTAGTTGCTCTTGGCCAGGTCCAGGTTCGGCAGTTCCTGCCACACGGGCGTGGTGCCGCGGGTCTGGTCCGTGGCGTACGCCAGCGGCTTGTTGCGCAGGTAGAACGTCTTCCACGCCTCGCTGCCGGGGTCCAGCTCGTCCTGCATCCGCGCGGCCACGTAGGTGCTGAACCCTTCCTTGAGCCACAGGTCGTCGAACCACTCCATCGTCACCAGGTCGCCGAACCACTGGTGGGCGACCTCGTGGTAGATGGTGGCCTTGCGTCCGATCTGCTGGCCGAGCGTGGGCGCCTCGCGAAAGATGAACTGGTTCTCGTTGTAGAAGATGGCCCCCACGTGTTCCATCCCGCCGAAGGGAAAGGCGGGCGCCAGCAGCATTTCGAACTTGGTGAACGGATAATCCACCCCGAAGTACCGCTCCAGCCACCGCACCGCGCGCCGGTTGGCGGCCAGCAGCGTGTCCGCGTCCACCTCCGCCGCCCGGCTGAACCGCGCATACAGGGTGATCGGCAGGTCGTCGCCGGCGGGACGGTCCGTCCACGTGCGCCACGGCCCGGCCGCGAACGCCGCCAGGTAGGTGCTGATGGGCTCCGTCTCTTCGAAGGTCCAGGTCCACGTCTCGCCGCTCTCGTCGTAGCGGCCGGGGCCGTTGGCCAGCACCTTCCACTCGCGCGGCGCCACGATGCTCCAGCGGAAGCGCGCCTTCAGGTCCGGCTGGTCGAAGGAGGGAAAGAGCTGGTTGGCGTCCGCGGGAACCAGCAGCGTGTAAAGGTACGTCGCGCCGTCCGTCTGGTCGTTGAAGCGGATGATGCTGGCCCCCGCCGCCGCGATCCGCGCCGTGAAGCTCGCCGAGACCGTGTTCTCGCCGTTCCGCAGCCAGCGCGCGGGAATGCGCAGGTGGCCGTTCTTCCACTCCCCGTCCGTCACCGTCTCTCCGTTCGCCGTCACCACGCCGAGCGACGGGCCGCGGAAGTCCAGCACCAGGTCGCCCGCGCCCGCCGCCCGCTCAACGGTGACGGAAACGCGGCCGGGGGCGCTGTCCTGCGCCGTCACGTCCAGCTCCAGCAGGTAGCGCACGCCGCTGAGCGTGGCCGCGCGGTGGCGCGCCAGCTCCAGCGACACGCCGGGCCGCATCAGGTCGTCCATGGATGGCGTCCGCGGCGCCTGCGCGCCCAGCAACGGAACGAACGCCAGCGCCGCGCCGGCGGCGGAAACAAGAGCACGTCGAAGCATGGGAATTCGGGGATCGGGAACCTCACAGCCCCTTGAGCAGGCAGCCCAGAATCAGCAGCGCGCCGCCCAGCAGCAGCGCGATCTGGCCGACGTCCCACGGCAGCTCTACGCCCGCCAGCATTTCCAGCGCGCCGACGAGCCACAGCAGCACCGCGACGGCCAGGGTGATGCCGCGGGGCGACTGCGGGCGAATGTAGAGTCGGGCCATCGGCGCACCTCCGGGTGGGGACGCATGCGGGGGATGGCTCGGAACATAGACGCGCGCCGCCCCGCCGGACAAGCGGAGCGGC
>DATABT010000647.1:0-7313 GCA_036259455.1 Longimicrobium sp.
ATTCCCTATTCCCTATTCCCTATTCCCTATTCCCTATTCCCTATTCCCTATTCCCTATTCCCCCGTTCCCCGCCTACACGACCTTCGTCTTCCATCGTCCGCGCCTGAAGATGAGCCCGCTCACCACCGCCAGGATGGAAAACGCGACGGTGATCGCCAGGAACGCGCCCACCGGCCCGATTGCCCGCGCCAGCAGGTACGCCAGCGGGATCTCGAAGGCCCAGAACACGGCCAGGTTGATCCACGTGGGCGTCCACGTGTCGCCCGCGCCGTTGAACGACTGCGTGATCACCATGCCGTACGCGTACAGCGGGAACCCCGCGGCCACCACCCGCAGCGCCGCCGATCCGTGGCGCACCACCTCCGCGTCCGTGGAGAACAGCCGGACGATGGGCCCCGCCAGAATGACGAACGCCAGCCCCACGATTCCCAGAAAGACCAGGTTGTACGCGCACGCCCGCCACACCGCACGCTCCGCCCGGTCCGGCCTGGACGCGCCCAGCGCCTGCCCCACCATCGTGGCCGCGGCATTGCTGAGGCCAAAGCTGGGGAGAAGGGCGAAGATCACGACGCGCATGGCCACCGTGTAGCCGGCCAGCACCGGGCTGCCGAACACCGCCACGATGCGCGCCATCCCGATCCAGCTCGCCGTGCCGATGAGCATCTGCAGCGTGGCCGTGCCGGACAGGCGCAGGATCTGCCCCATCACGTGAAAGTCCAGCGCCAGGTGCCGCCGCCCCACGGGAATGCGCCCGTCCGGGCGCGTAAGCCGCCACAGCGCGTACGCCGCGCCCGTCGACCGGCCGATGGTCGTCGCCACCGCCGCGCCCGTAACGCCCAGCTGGGGGAACGGGCCCAGGCCGAAGATGAAGCAGGGGCACAGGACGATGTTGATGAGGTTCGCCAGCCAGAGCACCCGCATGGCGATGGCCGCGTCGCCCGCGCCGCGGAAGATGGCGTTCACCACGAACAGGATGATGATGGCCGCCTCGCCGCCCAGCATCACCCGCGCGTAGCCGGTGCCGGTGCGGATGACCTCCGGCGACGCGCCCATCATGGCCAGCAGCCGCGGCGCCAGCAGCGACCCGGTGATCCCCAGGATGGCGGAGATGATGAGCGCCACCGAGATGGCCTGCACGGCGGCGTGCGCGGCGCCCTCCGGGTTCTTCTCGCCGATGCGGCGGGCCACCAGCGCCGTGGCGCCGATCCCCAGCCCCATGGCCAGCGCGTAGACAATGGCCAGCAGCGACTCCGTGAGCCCCACCGCGGCCACGGCGTCGGCGCCCAGGCGCGAGACGAAGAAGATGTCGACGATGGCGAACACGCTCTCCATCGCCATCTCCAGCACCATGGGCACGGAGAGGAGAAGGATGGAGCGGCCGATGGGCCCGTCGGTGTAGTCCTGGTGCGAGCCGCGCAGCGCTTCTCGCACCGAGCTCCAGAAGCCCGGCGGCGGAGGTGCGCCCGTCTCCACTGCGGGAGACAGCTCGAAAGAGGTAGACATTCGGTCGATGCGGTTGCTTCCCCGGCATCCACGGAACGCATGGGAGCGCTCCCGCGGACGCGGAGGTGATCGGTCTCAGGTTGCCGGGAGGAAAACGCGCTCGTGGCGCGCCGTGCGTCCGTCCGGACGCGGGTGGAGGAGGGCCTCCCGGAGGCTCAACCCTGCCCGATCAGCAAACCTTCATCGACTCCGTGCGCCTGCTGGGGAAAGAACGCGGGAACGGCGAGATCCCCCTTCGCCGTGCCCGTGGGAAGCGATAACGATATTGGAAACAAATGAAGCATCAACCCCCCCGCGTCCTCCGCGAAGCGGCGGCGCGAGGGGCACGCCCCCTCCGGGCTCGTAAACCTCGCCCACCTCCCCGCAAAACCCCTGGGGGAGGTTGAACTTCGACCGCGCCTCGGCAGGGTCTGGCGCGTGCCGGGGGCCCCTCACCCCCGCCCCACAGACTGTGTGGGACAGGGGGAGAACTTCGATGCCGGGCTCGTGTCCCGTGCGAGCGCCCCCTCCCGCTCGTCACCTCGCGACCTCCCCCAAAAACCCCTGGGGGAGGTTGAACTTCGGCGCGGTCCGGAAGGATCAGGGCAGCGGCAGGGTGATGCTCGCCTGCGCGACGGACGCGGTCTGGCCCATCGGCACGAGGGTGATGGGGACGGTCACGCTGTCCAGCGCCACGCCTCCGCCGGGACCGCGCGGGTAGCGGGACGCGTACGCGAAGCCGCGGATCACCACGCGCGACGGGATGGCGGGCTCCGGACCCACGCTGGCCTGCAGCGGAAGGCGAAAGCGCCCGTCGCGGTCCGTCTCCGCGCGAAGCTGCAGGAGCGACCCGCGCCCGTCCGCCATCCGCCACGCCACCACCGTCACCGAATCCAGCGGCGCTCCGCTCCGCGACGTCACCACGCCTTCCACGAGCGCGTGGTGCGACGCGGGGAACTCGCTCCGGGGCTCCGCGGTCGGCACCGGCTGCGTATCCGCCGCGTCCGGCGCCGAGCCCGTGCATCCCGCCAGCGCCACAACCATCGATTGGACGACGATCATCCTCCAGCACATCCGCTCATCTCCTCCAGCGGTGACCCATCCCACCGAAACGAGCAAACGATGCGCCCCGGAACCGCCGAGGCCCCGGGGCGCATCATCATCCATCAAAACTCCGTCAACTCCGTCGACTCCGTGTGAGGCCCATCTTTCCAGGCCCCGATCACGGGCCCAGCAGGATGGCGTTCACGTACATCGGGATGGTGGAGCGCCAGAACAGGCGGAAGAGCGGGTCGTCCGCGAACAGCACGATGCTGCCGCCGCCCACCCGCTTTGTGACCAGCCACGAGCCCTGCTCCAGCCGCCGCAGGTTCTCCGGGCTGATGACGCCGGAGATGCGCGTGAGGCGCTCGGGGAAGTAGGCCACCGTCTCCACCCCCTCGGCCGGCTCGAAGACCGTCGTGCCCGCGTGCAGCGCCCAGGAGTCCGCCGGGCGCCCGTCCATTCCCGCGCCGTAGGCCAGCGGGTGCGCCGGGTCCAGCCGCAGGGGGAGGATGGCGCCGGGCACCTCCTGCCGCCACTCGCGCCGCTGCCGCTCCTCGCGGCCGGCCAGAAAGCGCGCGCGCTCGTTGGCCACGCTGTCGGGGCGGGCGCCTTCCCGCACCTTGACCTCGGCCATTCCCGCCACGGCTTCCGCGCCGCCGCCTACGGCGATCAGCCGCCCGCCGCGCTGCACCCACGTCTTCAGCGCCTCGTCCGCGCCGCGGATGGCGCGCGGCGAGGCGTCCGGCAGCACGATCACGTCGTACACCGACAGGTCCAGCGCGCCCAGGTCCGACGCCATCACCGCGTCAAAGGGCATCCCAAGCTGCTGCTCCAGGAAATACCAGTGCGCGCCAAAGGACGTGGGCGCCACGCCCTCGCCCGCGACCACCGCGACGCGCGGCAGGTCCACGCGCGCCACGTTCTCGCTCCCCAGGTCGATGCCGCTCTCCGCCATCCCCGTCGCGACCGGACGCACCAGGCCGCCCAGCCCCGCCGCCGTCACCCGGGCCTGCACGGTGTCGTTGCCGCGCGCGGGGATGAACCACGTTCCCGCCGGCCAGCTGCGCCCGCCGAAGGTGGAGGAACGGCCCAGGACCCGGGCGCGGCCGCCGCCCGCGAGGAAGCGGACCATGGGCCCGCTGGCCACGTCGCCCGGCGCGACCAGGTAGCCCACGCCCGGCGCGGGCGCCGGCACGTTCGCCTCGCGCCCCGCACCGGAAACCGGCGTCCACGAGCCGCCCGCGCCCGGCGCCGCGCGGTACGCCGCCACGCCGTACGCGTACGGCAGCGACCAGGCGCTCACGTCGTACGAATACTCCGCCTTCAGCTCCGTCTCCGGCTGCAGCAGGGTGATGGCCAGGCGGCCCAGCGCCTGCCGCGCGCGGACGCGGTACGTCCCCGCGGGAAACTGCGAGCGGCCCTCCCACCCGGGATACGCCGTGGCGCGGGTGCTGAAGCCGGCGGAGGCGCGCTCCACCTCGATGCCCTGCTGCCGCAGGTGCGCCACCAGCGCCTCGATGCGCGACGGGTCGTCGCCGGGGACGAGGAGGAAATCCTGCTCCCCCACGCCGGCGGTGCGCGCGCCGGCGGCGTAGTCCGCCAGCAGCCGCACCTTGCCGGCGGCGGCGGTGCGCAGCGTGGCCTGCCCGCTGGTGCGGTGGTGCATGGCGCGGTCGTGCAGCGTGAGCGTGTCGCCGCTCTCCTGCTGGATGGCGATCCCCGCCGCGCCGTGGCCGGCCTGCTCGTACGTCATCCCCACGGCGCCGGTCAGGCTGGGCCAGCTGTCGCCGTAGCCGGGGTAGAACAGGTCGAACGCCTCGCCGCTGTAGTAGTCCCACCCGAACTGGTCGAACGCGCGCGCGTTCGCCTGCCCGAAGCGCCGCCCCCACTCCAGGATGTGCTCCGGGTAGATGGGGTTGATGGGCGCCGCGGCGGGAAAGAAGAAGTAGCTGCTGTTGTAGAACATCTCGTGAAAATCCACGTGCACCTGCGGGTTCCACCGCCACCAGGTGGCCAGCCGCGCGCGGGTCTCGGGCTGCGTGCCCCAGCTCCAGTCGCGGTTCAGGTCGAACAGGTAGTGGTTGAAGCGCCCGCCCGGCCACGGCTCCCGGTGCTCGCGCGCCTGCGGGTTCACGTTGGGCTCCGCGCCCACCACGGAGTTGAACCAGCCCACGTAGCGGTCGCGCCCGTCCGGGTTCGCCGCGGGGTCGATGATGACGACCAGCTGCTCCAGCACCCCGGCAACCTCGGGGGCGTTGCGGGCCAGGTCCCACGCGGTGTAGAGGGCCGCCTCGCTGGACGAGCTCTCGTTGCCGTGCACGCCGTAGCTGAAGTAGACGATGGCGGGATTGCTCTCCGCGATCTGCCGCGCCCGCGCCTCGCTCGTCTCCGGGCGGGTGAGCTCGGCGTTGGCGGCCAGGATCTGGTCCAGCCGCGCCAGGTTCTGCGGCGTGGCGATGACCAGCTGGATGAGCTCGCGCCCCTCGGGCGTGGTGCCGTAGGGCCGGTACTCCACCAGCGGCGACGCGTCCGCCAGGGCGCGGGCGTAGCGCTGCACGCCGGCGTAGGGAGTAAAGCGCTCGCCGAGCTGATAGCCGAGCACGTCGGCGGGCGACGGGGGCGCCTGCTGCGCCGCCGCGGCGGCGTGGACGAGGAATGCCGCCACCGCCGCCAGGCGTGCGGATCTGCGAAGGTTCGGGCGTGCCATGCCGGTGATGATTTCGGTGGGTGGATGTGTGGCCCGTGCGAAGCTTATCCGGCCGCCGCGGGCCGCGCAACGCATGACTTGACACAATCGTCCGGCGCGGGTACGCTCCGGTTCCGGAAATATGCCGCGCGGGCCCGTCCGCATCCCCCCGCGGCGCGTCGTCGTCCCCCGCTGTATCCAGACGTTTACGTGGTCTACGTTCGATGATCATCCGCCGCGCCTCCCTCGCCGCCGTCCTCGCCTTCTCCCTTGCCGCCTGCGGGGGAGACGACCAGCCGGCGGGCGTCATTCCGCGCGAGAAGTTCGTGGCGGCCAACGTGGAGCTGCGCTCGCTCCCCGACGGCGCCACGCCGGAGCAGCGCGCGGCCGTGCTGCGCAGGCACGGCGTGACGGAGGGGCAGATGAAGGCGTGGGTCAACGGCAACGCGCGTAACCCCGGCGTGCTGGCCAGGGCGTGGGAGGAGATCGCCTTCAAGCTGGACAGCGCGGGCAACCCGTCCAGCATGCCGCACCCGCCGTCCACCCCGCCGCCCGCCGGGCGCGTGCCGCCCCCGCGCCCGGCGGGGATGGCCCCGCCCGATTCCGTGATGATGGCCCCGCCGCCTCCGCCGCCGGCCGCCGCGGAGGGCGAGCCGCGCCGGCGGGCGCCGCGGCCCAAGCGGATTCGGGAGGTGCAGTAGGGGGGACCGGTTACAGGAGACAGGGGCGCGATTCCCCGGCGTTGGCCTGTCCCCGTGCATCTGCCGCTCCCCATCCCGTTCCCTCCTCGTCGTCTCACCCGCGACGACTCCCGCGATGCAGACGCTGTTCGACGCCGAAGCGCGCGAGGCATCCTGTCGCGCGTGGACCGGTTGTCCGCTGACCGCAAGCCGCTGTGGCGCCGGACGGACGCGCACGGCGCAGCTGCACGCCGCCCCGGGCGAGCTGAAGTGCGACTCGAAGAAGACGCCGATGAACAACTGGCTCATGCGGCACCTCATCATCTACTGGATGCCGTGGCCCAGGGGCTCGCCCACCGCGCCCGCGTCCCTCGCGCAGCCCACGACCCCGTGGAACGAGGACCTGGCCGCGCTCCGCCCCGCCATCCACCGCTTCGGCGCACGCGGCGAGGGGGACCAATGGCCGCAGCATCCCGCCTTCGGCCCGCTGACCGGGCGGAGGTGGCGCGTGCTCGCCTGGCGCCACCCTGGAACACCACCTGCGCCAATTCGGCGTCTGATTCCATCATGAGCCGCACCACCCGCCTGAAGCTCGCCTATCCTCTCGCCATGGGTGCCGGCCTGGCCGGCTCCGTCGCGCTGATGACGGTGGGGAGCGGGGGATGGGGACTGCTCGCCGCGGGCATCCTGCTTCTGGTGCCGGGACGCATACAGGGCGCGGCGTACCGCGACTTCTTTCGCGGACGGCGGCTGTTCGCCGAGGGCAGGGCCGCGGAATCCATCCCGTACTTCGAGCGGTTCCTGGAACGCATCCGCCGGCGTCCCGCCCTCAAGCACCTGGTGTGGCTGCAGTGGGCGGCGTACACCACTGACATCGAGGCGATGACGTTGAACAACCTGGGTGGAGCTCACATCCACCTGGGCGACACGGAGGCCGCGAAAGGGTTCCTGAACGAGGCGCTGCGGGTAGATCCGCGCTATCCCATGCCGTACTACAACCTGTATCTCATCGCCACCGCGCGCGGCGACGACGCCGAAGCGGAGCGCATGCTCGCCGGAGCGCACCGCCTGGGCTTTACCGGCGGCCGCGTGGACCAGGCGCTCCAGCACGCCGGGACCGCCCTGGCGCGGCTGGAGGGACGCGGCGCAGACGTCGCTCCACACGAATGAAGGCAGTGCGCGACTCGAATCGGCGGAGATGAAGAAGTGCCCGTTCTGCGCCGAGTTCATCCGGCGCGAAGCCATCAGGTGCAGGTACTGCGGATCGGACCTGCCGGCGGGCTGAGAACGGAGCGCGCGAAATCATGCATCTGCGAACTTGGCCGCCGCGCCGGATCGGGCTGATGTGGATGGCGGGGTGTGCGTTGGAGGCGCTGACGGTCCTGGCGCTGTCGATCACGGCCGATCCCCCGCCGCCGGA
>DATABT010000648.1:0-7774 GCA_036259455.1 Longimicrobium sp.
CACCATCACACCATCACCTCCCGCCGCCGATTGACTTCCCGCCCGCGCTCCGGTAGCATTCGGATCACCCCCGCACACCACCCGGGACACCTCTCCGCAACCCGAGACGGGCCATGTTCTTCCCCGTTCGGCTGCACGACGCGGTCGATCTCGACACCGTGCTCCGCAGGCTGCTCCCCGTGCTCGCCGGCCCCCGCGGCGAGCGGCGCGTGGCCTATGCCTCGTTCGATGCCGCGCGCGGCGTGTTCGCCAAGCGCTGGACGCTGGGCGAGGGCGGTGCCGTGGACGAGGCCGCCGTGGAGCTGGAGCCGGTTCGCCTGCACGCGCTGCTGATGGACGACGCCGGCGGCGACCGCCCGCTGCGCCCGTGCGACAGCGCGCCCGTATGGGTGCTGCGCGACCTGCTGCCGGGGATCGAGCCGGAGCGCAACACCATTCGCGTGCGCGCCATCGCCCACGACGGCGCGCTGATGGGCGCGCTGATGGTGGCCGAGCCGCGCCGCTTCTCCCTGGGCGGAAAGAAGGACGAGGGCTCCGTGGCCGCCGCGGGAGACGTGCTGGAGATGGCGCTGGCCCGCGCGATGGCGCTGGACGCCGCGGGCCCCGTCCTTCCGCTGGGCCAGCCCGTCCTGACGGAGTCCGTGGTGGAGCGGCTGAAGGAGAGCGAGCGCGCGGTCGCGGAGGCGCGGGGGGAGATGGAGCGGACACGGGCGCGCATCGAGGCGCTGGAGCGCGCGGCCGGCGGCGCCACGGAGCTGCTCATGGACGCGCACGTGGAGCTGGACCGACGGACCGCGAAGCACCAGCGTCAGACGCGCCTCCTCTTTCTCCTGCGCAAGCTGCTGGACCGCAGCGCCGCGGGCGACATGGAGCCCACGGAGCTGGCGGTGGAGATCGTCCGCACCGTGGCGGAGGCGTTCGGCGGCGGACGCTGCTCGCTGCTGCTGATCGACGAAGCGTCGCCGGAGCGCGAGCTGCGCCTGGGCGCCGCCGTGGGCCTGCCCCCCGCGCTGGACGCGGGGGAGGTGCGCGTCCCGCTGGGGAGCGGCATCAGCGGCGAGGTGGCGCGGACGCGAATGCCCGTCGTGGTCCGCGATCCCACGGACAGCAGCGGCGGCACGCTGGTGGGGGACGACTGGTACACGTCCGACGCCTTCGTCTCCCTCCCGCTCGTTTCGCGCGGGCGGCTGATGGGCGTGCTGAACCTGACCAACTTCCGCGCCGGAACCGTGGACGACGCCGAGGTGGAGCAGCTGCGCCTGGTGAGCCTGTGCGTGGCGCTGCTGGCGGACCACGCCGGGCTCGGCGAGCGGCTGTTCGCCGCCCGCGCGTCCTGATCCGACCGTCTTTTCCCGATGACCGACGCCGTCTCCGCGGCCGCGCTGGACGCGGACCTCACCGAGCTGCTGCGCCGCGCCACCACGCGCCCCCTGACCGCGGAAGAGGCCGAGCGTGCCTTTGCCGAGGTGATGGAGGGGCGCGCCTCGCCCGTGCAGATGGCGGCGCTGCTCGTCGCCATCCGCGTGCGCGGCGCCACGCCGCACGAGGTGGCGGGCGGCGTGCGCGCGCTGCGCAAGGCGATGGTCCCCGTCCCCGCGGAGGCGGAGGGGCTGGTGGACACCTGCGGCACCGGCGGCGGCGCGCTGACCACGTTCAACATCTCCACCGCCGCGGCGCTGCTGGCGGCGGGCGCGGGGGTGCGCGTGGCCAAGCACGGCAACCGCAGCTTTACCTCGCGGTGCGGCAGCGCGGACGTGCTGGAGGCGCTGGGGGTGCGGCTGGAGCTGGACCCGGAGCGCGAGGCGCGGGTGCTGGAGGAGTGCGGCATCGTCTTCATGTTCGCGCCGCTGCACCACCCGGCCATGCGCCACATCGGCCCCATCCGGCGAGAGCTGGCCATGCCCACGCTGATGAACGTGCTGGGCCCGCTCACCAACCCCGCCGGCGCGCGCCGCCAGGTGGTGGGCGTGAACGACCCGTCGCTGCTGGGGCTGATCGCCGGCGCGCTGCTGGAGCTGGGGCACGACCGGGCGCTGGTGGTCCACGGCGAGCCGGGGATGGACGAGCTGAGCCCGCTGGGGACCACGGAGGTGCTGGAGGTGGATGGCGGCAAGGTCGTCCGCCGCACCTTCGACCCCGCGGAGGAGCTGGGATGGGAGCGCTTCGATGCCGCCGGGCTGGAGGGCGGCGAGCGCGACGACAACGCGCGCAAGGTGGTCGGCGTGCTCAAGGGCGATGTCGGCGGCCCCGCCCGCGCCGCGACGATCCTGAACGCCGGCGCCGCCCTGTGGGTCGCCGGCCAGGCGAAGACGCTGGCGGACGGCGTCCGCGAGGCCGAGGCGGCGCTGGACGCCGGCAAGGGTCTCGACAAGCTCAGGGCCCTGCGCGAAGCCAGCCAGCGCGAACAGGGCGGCCGATGAGGTTCTCCGGATGCAATGTCCGGATGAACATTGAGGGGCCGCGCCAGTCCAGGAGCGAATGAATCCGCCGCTGGAAAGGCGCGAAGTCCGCCGTCGCGGACTGCACGGACCGGCTCGTGCCTATGGGGTGGTTCCCAGGCCGGGCGAGCAGGCCCACTGCCCATCATGCGGTTGAAGCCCCGCCGGGCAAGCGCAGCGCGCCCAGGGCGGGGCTTGTGGCATTCACAGCCACGGGTGTCAACCCGTGGCGCCCGGCGGGCGCACCGGGCCGTGGACAATTCTCGCCCCCGGGCGGCGTACGCGGACAACGAAAACCCCCGCGCCTGGCAGACGCGAGGGCATCGCACATCACCTGTTCGAGGGCCGGGGCGGGGCAGGCTATTCCCTATTCCCTATTCCCTATTCCCTTTCCCCTATTCCCTACTTCGAGAAGACGGCGCGCAGCTCGAACGGCCCCGGAATGGGCGGAGGCGTCCTGTCCTCCAGCACCACCAGGCGCTTGTCGTTCTTTCCCAGCTTGCCCACCACGAACGGAACCGACGACTCGTTCTTCATCGTACTCCCCTTGAGGTGCCGCCCGGAGCCGTCCGGACGGAAAGCGGTCCCTGTCCGCAGCCGCCGGAGCCGCCCGAGGGCGGCGCGGATGCGGTGGCGGCGGGCGGTCCCGCGGTTCTCTCCGGAACCGTGGCCCGCCACCCGTTCAGTACTTGCGGATCACGCCGACCACGATTCCCTGGATCTGCACCGAGTCGCCGGGGAAGAACATGGGATCCATCGTCGGGTTCGCCGGCTGCAGCCGCACGCGGCCGCCGGACTTGCGGTAGAACTTCTTGACCGTCGCCGAGCCGCCCGGCGTCACGCCGTCCGCCACCAGCGCCACCACCATCTCGCCGTTCTCCGCCGTCTGCCGCGAGTTGACGATGATGTAGTCGCCGTCGCGGATCTGCTCGTCGATCATGGAGTCGCCTCGCACCCGGAGCACGTAGTTGTTGCCCCGCCGCACCATGTCGTGCGGAACGGTGATGGTTTCCTGCTCGGCGATGGCCTCGATCGGCAGGCCGGCGGCCACGGCGCCCATCAGCGGCAGCTCCAGCGCCGGGGCGTGCAGGTCCGCGCGCACCACCTCCAGCGAACGGCTCTTGTTGTAGTTCTTCCGGAGAAAGCCCTTTTGCTCCAGATTGGTGAGGTGCTCGTGGACCGTGGCCAGCGAGTTGT
Organism: Longimicrobium sp.; assembly: GCA_036259455.1. Taxonomy (GTDB): domain Bacteria; phylum Gemmatimonadota; class Gemmatimonadetes; order Longimicrobiales; family Longimicrobiaceae; genus Longimicrobium. Next base: position 3,636 of record DATABT010000648.1, read on the forward strand.
AGCCAAAGTGCTCCGCGATCTCCTCGTAGCTCGGCGAGTAGCCGTTCGTCTCCACGAAGCTCTCGACGTAGTCGAGAATCTGCCGTTGCTTCTTGGTGAGCGCCATCCGCGTCTCCGCTGTGGGGGATTGCCGTCCGAACAGGTGCCGAAGAATATACCCGAAGGCAAACCGAAGCGCAAGGAATTCGTTGAAGTCTTTGACCGAGAGCATCCTGGACCGCATCGTCGCCACCAAGCGCGGCGAGGTTGAACGTGCCGTTCCGCGCCTTTCCGAGTATCGCCACATTGCGCGGCAAGCCGATGTACCGCGCGGATTTGCGGCCGCGCTGAAGCATCCTTCGCACGTCCGCCTTCTGGCCGAGGTCAAGCGCCGTTCGCCCTCCGCGGGAGACATCCGTCCGGGCGCCGATCCCGTGGAGGTGGCGCGCGCGTACGTCGAGGGCGGCGCGGCGGCGCTCTCGGTGCTCACCGACCGCGAGTACTTTGGCGGTGACCTGGACTTCCTCCGCGCCGTCAGGGCAGCGGTATCCGTTCCCGTCATCCGCAAGGACTTCATCATCCACCCCGTGCAGGTGTGGGAGGCGCGCGCGGCCGGCGCCGACGCCATCCTCCTCATCGTCCGCATCCTGGAGCAGCAGCCGCTTCTGGAGCTGCACGGGCTGGCCACGGGGCTGGGGATGGATGTCCTCGTGGAGGCGCACACGGCGGAGGAGCTGGACCGGGCGCTGGAGGCCGGATCGACCCTCGTCGGCGTCAACAACCGCGACCTCGACACGTTCGTGACCGATCTCGATCTCTGCGTGCGCCTGGCCCCCCGCGTGCCCGCGCGCGTGACGTACGTGGGGGAAAGCGGCATCCGCACGGCGCGGGACGTGGACCGGCTGGGCGCGGCGGGGATCGACGCCATCCTGGTCGGCGAGTCGCTGATGCGGCAGCCGGACCTGCGCGCCGCCGCCTCTGCCCTGGCGCGACGCCCGAAAGCGGACGCGCGGGGGCGATGACGGAGGTCAAGGTGTGCGGACTGATGCGCCACGGGGACGCGGCCGTGGCGGCGGAGGCGGGGGCACGCTGGCTGGGCGTCATCCTCGCCCCCGGCTTTCGACGGAGCGTGACTCCGGACGAAGCGCGCGTTATCTTTCACGGTTTACCGGCACGGCGAGTCGGCGTTTTCGTGGATGCGGACGAAGTGGTACTTCGTGCCGTTGCAGAAGCGGCGGGCGTGGACATTCTGCAGCTTCACGGCGACGAGACGCCCGGGCTGGCCGCGCGGATGCGCGAGGGGGGATGGGAGGTGTGGAAGGCCGTTCGCGCGCGCGATGCGGACGACTTTTCCGCCGCCGTCCGGCGCTACGCCGGGTCCGTGGATGCGCTGCTCGTGGACGGCTACACGCCGGCCACGCACGGCGGGGCGGGCGTGTGCTTTCCCTGGGCCGCCGTCGCGGAGCGCCGGGGCGAGCTGCCGCGGGGAATGCGGCTGATCGCCGCGGGCGGGCTGCGGCCGGACAACGTGGCGGAGGCCGTCCGCGTCCTTCGCCCCCACGCCGTGGACGTGAGCAGCGGCGTGGAGTCCCGGCCGGGGCGCAAGGACCCGCGGGCCGTGCGCGAGTTCGTGCGCGCCGTGCAATACTCCGAAAGAAATTCGCAGGCATGACGTACCAGGCAGGCAACGCAGGTTCCTCCGTGGCCGAGACCGTGGGCCGCTTTGGCGAATATGGCGGGCGGTTCGTTCCCGAAACGCTGATCACCGCGCTGGACGAGCTGGCCGGGGTGTACGCCGCGGCCGCCGCCGATCCGTCGTTCTGGAACGAGCTGGGGGCGCTGTGGAAGGAGTTCGTCGGCCGTCCCACGCCGCTGTATCCCGCGCGGCGGCTGGGCGAGGCGGCGGGGGGGATCGACGTGTGGCTCAAGCGCGAGGACCTGAACCACACCGGCAGCCACAAGATCAACAACGCGCTGGGACAGGCGCTGCTGGCGCGCCGGATGGGAAAGGAGCGCATCATCGCCGAGACGGGCGCGGGGCAGCACGGCGTCGCCACGGCGACGGCCTGCGCGCTCTTCGGGCTGCGCTGCGTCGTCTACATGGGCGAAGAGGACGTGCGGCGCCAGGCCCTGAACGTCTACCGGATGAACCTGCTGGGCGCGGAGGTCCGTCCCGTGACGGGCGGCACGCGGACGCTCAAGGACGCGGGGAACGAGGCGCTGCGCGACTGGGTGACCCACGTCCGCGACACGCACTACATCCTGGGCAGCGCCGTGGGCCCGGACCCGTATCCGCGGATGGTGCGCGACTTTCAGTCCGTCATCGGCCGCGAGGCGCGCGCGCAGCTTCTGGAGGCGGAGGGCCGCCTTCCGGCCGCCGTGGTGGCCTGCGTGGGGGGTGGATCCAACGCCATCGGCACCTTCCACCCCTTCATCGGCGACGCGGGGGTGGAACTGGTCGGCGTCGAAGCGGCGGGGGAGGGGATCGACACCCCCCGCCACGCGGCGCCGCTCACGCGCGGAACTCCCGGCGTGTTCCAGGGCTCCTACTCGTACCTTCTGCAGGACCCGGCGGGGCAGGTGGCGCACGCGCACTCCGTAAGCGCGGGCCTGGACTACCCCGGCGTGGGACCGGAGCACAGCTACCTGAAGGACAGCGGCCGCGCGACGTACGCGGCCGTGAGCGACGCCGGGGCGCTGGAGGCGTTCGGCAGGCTGGCGCGGCTGGAGGGGATCATTCCCGCGCTGGAGTCGGCGCACGCCATTGCGTACGTGCTGCGCGAGGGGGCGCGCTGGAAGGACCGCGGACCGGTGCTCGTCTGCCTGAGCGGCCGCGGCGACAAGGACGTGGCGCAGGTGGCCGACATGACGGGCGCCCGCTGAGACCCACCCTGCACACACCCCATCCCACCGGATGAACGCGACCGCCCTGCACCTGGTTCCCCCCGACGTACCCGACGACGACGCCAGCGGCGCCGACGCGGCCGCGCGCGTGGAGGTGCAGGAGGTGGTCCGGGGCTTTGCGCGCGCCCTGCGGACCCACCTTCTCTACGAGGGCCACTCCCCCGCGCTGGACAGGTTCGTGGAGACGCTCCGCGCGCGGATGGCCGGACTGTGGGACCGCCTGCCGTACCTGAACGTGCAGGTGGAGGAGCGCGAGATCCTGTGGCAGGGCACGGCCGTCTTCACCGCCGCGGAGGAGCGCGAGAACCTGGCGTTCCTGCTGTACAAGGACGGCGTGCGCGAGCTGAGCTTCATGCCCGGCTTCGAGGAGGAGGACCTGGATGCGTTCCTGGCGCTGCTGGCCCGCATTCACCGCCTCAGGCTGGACGAGGAGGACCTGCTCACCCTGCTGTGGGACCACGACTGGGGCCACTTTCGCTACCGGTACGTGGAGCCGCTGGGCGAGGGCGTGCGCCTTCCCGAGGCGGGGGACTCCGCGCCTCCCGCCACCGCCGCCTTCAACCCGCAGCAGGACCCCGCGCCGCTGACGACCACCGTTTCGACGGAGGACTTCCGGGAGGCGCTGTACTTTCTGGACGAGGCGGAGATGCGGCGGCTGGAGGCCGAGGTGCGGCGGGAGATGGACCGCGACCTCTGGTCCGACGTGCTGAACGCCCTCTTCGACCGGCTGGAGGACGGCACGGCCGAGCGGCAGGCGCAGGTGGTCTCCATCGCCGGCGACCTGCTGCCCACGCTGCTGGGCGCGGGGCGGCTGGACAAGGCCGCGTACATGCTGGGCGAGCTGGTCTCCATCGCCACCTCCGGCCGCAAGCTGCCGCCCCCCGTTTTCCGGGCCATGCGCGGACTCTTCGACCAGCTGGCGCGTACCGAGACGGTGGCGGAGCTCGTCCGCATCGTGGAGGAATCGGGCGATTCGCTGCCGCGCGAGCACCTGGGCGCCCTTCTGGCGTACTTTCCCCCCGAGTCGCTGGGCCCGCTCCTCCGCGCGGGGGAAAGCAGCGCGTCGGACGCGGCGCGCGCGGCGCTGATGGCGGCGGCGGAGCGGCTGGCCCAGCCCAATCCCGCCGCGCTGCGCACCTTCGCGCAGGACGCGGACCCCGCGGTGGCCGCCGGCGCCGCGCGCCTGGTCGGCCGCCTGCGCGTGGTGGAGGCGGGGCCGGACGTGGCGCGCCTCCTCCAGCGCCCGGAGCCCAGGG
>DATABT010000649.1:0-4895 GCA_036259455.1 Longimicrobium sp.
CGCCGGGCGGGTGGTTGGCGATCGCGCGGACCGCCCCTACCGAAGGCAGCTGCAGTACCACTGGTTTCCGACCTTGTAGTGGTAGACGGGCTGCGTGCCTTCCCCATACTTCTCCGTGCAGAACTGAAAGCAGGTCTGCCCCGGCGGCGCCCACTCTCCGGCCGGCGCCGCGACGGCCTGGCTCACGCCGAAGCTGAGCGCGCCAAGCACCAGCGTCCCGCAGACGCCACGGACGAGTCTTCCGTTGATACGCTGCATCGGTTCTTCTCCCCGGTTGAGTGACGCCGGCATGCCATCCCTTTTGAACCATCATATTCCCGGCATGGGCGACATGTCAATCATCCACTGGCGTCTGATCTCGAGAATTGAGGCAGGCGAAGGTGCGTTATACGCCATTTCCGGATGGGATTGCATGCAGACCCGACGCCCGGTCATCGACCCCGCCCCTTCCTTACCGTTTCCGAACAACGTCCGTACCGTCCGCCAGCCTTTGGCCTCCGCTGCACGCCTATTCTGAATTCAGCCTCGCCGAGCGGGGCCCGAGCCCGATCCTGTTCCAGGAGCGATGACCATGGACCGACGGACCCTTCTCTCGCGCGCGGCGCTGGCGGTCGCCCTCTCCATCTCCGCGGCGGCGCCCGCGTACGCGCAGGCGACCGTCGCGCAGGGCCCGTCCGCCGATCCGCCGCCCGTCGAATGGCCCGCCACGCCCGCGGGCGTGCTGGGCCGCGCGGTGGTGGACGCCATCAACGATCCAGACACCGTCGCCATCACCCTCTTCCTCACGTCGAGCGTCGCGCCGGGCGCCGCCCAGCCGCGCGCGGAGATGGAGGCCATGCTGCGCGGCATCCGCCGGCAGGGCGGCCGCGTCACGCCGCGGGTGGTGCGGCAGGAGCCCAGCGGCGCGGTGCTGATGGCGCTGATGGCCCGCGACGTCCCCGCCGGGCTCTCGTTGCGCGTCTATCCGGCCGCGGCCGATTCCACGCGGCTGGACCAGCTTCACTTCATGCGGCCGCTGCGCCACGGCGACGAGTTCCGTCCCCTGCCGCGCGAGCGCATGGACGCGGACGAGATGCTGTCGCGGATCGAGGAGGAGCTGCGGCGGCTGGAATCCCTGGACCGCCTTTCCGGCGTGGTGCTGATCGGCCGCGGCGACGACATCGTGTACGAGGCGACCTTCGGGCGCGAGAACCCGGTGACGGGCGAACGGATGACGACGCGGTCGCGCTTTCACACGGCGTCCGTGCCCAAGATGCTCACCGGCACCGCCATCGGGCAGCTGGTGGAGGCGCGAAGGCTCTCCTGGGACGACACGCTGGGCGAGCTGCTGCCGGAGCTGCCGTGGACGGAGCCCGCGCGCGCCGTCACCGTGCACCAGCTGCTGACGCACACGTCGGGGATGCCGTTTGCCCCCGACGGCCCCGAGCCGGCGACGTCCACCGCGCAGACCGCGCGCTTCGCCGCGCTGCCGCTGCGCTTTGCGCCGGGGTCGGAGATGAGCTACAGCAACGAGGGCTTCATCACCCTTGCCGCCATCGTGGAGAAGGTGAGCGGGCAGACGTTCGACGCGTACATGACGGAGCACGTGCTGCGTCCCGCGGGGATGCTGACGATGCGCTACGGCGCCACGCCGGACTCGCTGGTGGACCGCGTCCTCCCGTCGCCGCACGCGGACGGCGACTGGTTCGGCGTGATGCCGCGCGTGGCGCGCCCTCGCGGGTGGGGCGGCGGCGGCGCGGGCGGGTCGCACGCCTCCGCGCGGGACCTGTTCGCCTTCTCGCGCGCGCTGCTGGGCGGGCGGCTGGTGCGCCGCGAGATGCTGGAGACGCTCCTCACGCCGCGCCGGCCGTTCGACAGCGGGCACTACGGCTACGGCTTCATCCTGTGGGAGGCGAACGGGCGCGCAATCGCCGGGCACCGGGGCGGAGGGCCGCGCGGAATGGGCCTCTGCAACGACATGAGCATGTTCCTGGACGGCAGCTGGACCGTCATCGTCCTCACCAACTACGACGCCCCCTTCTGCGCCACCGTAAAGCAGGGGATCGTGGAGGTGCTGGCCCGCAACTGACGCCCCGGCGAACGCCGAAATTCCAGGCAAACAGATCTCACGCAGAGCAGCAGAGGGGCAGAGAAGCAGACGAGGAGATCGAGTCCCCTCTGGTCCTCTGCCTTTCTGCTGCTCTGCGTGCAATAATCTGGTTTCCTGACGGAACGGATGCTACCCCACCGCATCCTTACGCTTTCCGAACAACGTCCGTACCGTACGCCAGCCTTTCGCCTCCATTGCGCGCCTAGACTGGATGGAGCCTCGCCGAGCGGGGCCCGAACCCCGATCCTGTCCAGGAGCGATGACCATGAACCGACTGACTCTTTTCTCGCGCGCGGCGCTGGCGCTCGCGCTTTCGATTTCCGCGGCGGCGCCCGCGTGCGCGCAGGCCCCCCGCTCCACGGTCGTGCGGGCGCAGCTGCCGGACGGCGCCGCCGGGGCCCTCGGCCGCGCGGTGGTGGACGCCATCAACAGCCCCGACGACGCGGCCATCGAGCGCCTGCTGGAGGAGAAGCTCTCCGCCGGCGCGCAGCAGCCGCGCGACGAGATGCTCGCCGTCCTCCGTGGCATCCGCACGCAGGGGGGCGGCGTCACGGTGGGCGAAAGCCGCGTCACCGCGCGCGGCAACCTGATCCTGGAGCTGTGGGCGCGGCGGATGGACGCCGGGGTGGAGGTCGCCGTCTACCCGGACCCGGCGGATCCCGCGCGGCTGCTGCGCATCCACGTCAACGGCCCCCGCCGCCGCGGCGCCGAGTTCCGCCCGTTTCCCGCCGAGCGGATGGACGACGCGCGCATCGTCCAGCTGATCGAGACGGAGGTGCGGCGGCAGGCGGACGCGGACCAGTTCAGCGGCGTGGTCCTGGTCGGCAAGGGCGACCGGGTGCTCTTTCAGGGGACGTACGGTCTGGAGGACCCGCGCACGGACCACCGCATCACCACGCGCACGCGCTTTCACATCGCGTCACAGGGAAAGATGTTCACCAGCATTGCCATCGCCCAGCTGGTGGAACAGGGCAGGCTTTCGCTGGATGACACCGTCGGCGAGCTCCTGCCCGGCCAGCCGTGGACGGAGCAGGCGCGCGCCGTCACCATCCGCCAGCTCCTTTCGCACACGGGCGGGCTGGGCGGCCTGTTCGACCGGCCGAACTATCCGCAGAACCACGTCTTCCGCACGGCGACGGAGCGGCTGGCCATCTTCGCCAGCGAGCCGCTGCTCTTCGCGCCGGGCGAGCGGTGGAGCTACAGCAACGAGGGCTTCGAGACGCTGGGCGCCATCATCGAGGCAAAGACGGGGATGACGTTCAACGAGTACATCCTGCAACACGTGCTGCGCCGCGCCGGGATGGTGACGGCGCTCCCCGACGCGCCCGCGGACAGCCTGGCGGACCGCGCCATCCCGTCGCCGCATCAGGAGGATGACTACTTTGGCGTGCGGCCGCGCACCACCGCCAGCCGCGGGTGGAACGCGGGGGGCGCAGGGGGCGGCCACGTGAGCGCGGAGGACATGTTCCGCTTCGGCCGCGCCGTGGTCGGCGGCCGGCTCGTCAGCCGCGCCATGGTCGACACGCTGACGGCGGTGCGCGTGTCGCAGGGCGGCGGCCGCCTGTACGGCTACGGCTTCGAGCCGCGCCAGGTGAACGGCCGCGCCGTCTTCGGCCACGGCGGCGGCGGCCCGCGGGGCGTGGCCATCTGCAACGAGATGGACATCTTCGCCGACGGCGGCTGGACGGTGGTGGTGATGAGCAATTACGACGCGCCCATGTGCGGCACCATCAAGGAGTCCATCACGGCGATGCTCGCGGCGAACTGACGGCGGGTCCTCACCCGGGCTCGTAACCCTCGCCCACCCTCTCCCACAGACTGCGTGGGAGAGGGTGTTTCGCGTCCGCATCCACTCCGCCGGCGTCCGCGCCCGGGCCGCTCATCCCCGTCCGCGGGCCACTCGCACGACCGGCCTGCCCGCTCGGCAAAATCCCGTCATCCGGCGCCGCGCCCGCGGCTATCCTGCGCTCACCGATTCATCGGCGGGATGCCCCCCGGCGGCGGCTGGACGCGGGCGGGCATCCCCATCTCCCGGAACGCATCGACACCGGAGCACGCAGCCGCCGCGGCACGAAGGACCCGCGCGGATTCCCCAGCGCCGCGCGGGAGCACGACCGGGACCGCCGACCGGCATCCCGTACACCGCTTTCCCCACAGAGGAGCACCCATGCGTCTCACCCATCTGGCCGTATTCGCGTCGATCGCCACGCTGGCCGCGTGCAGCGACGCGCCCATCACGCAGTCCGGCGCCGACCTGAACCACATGTCGCAGGTCACCATCTACACGCCCGACCAGTACGCGGCGCACGGCATCAGCGCACTGCCCGCCTCGCATCCCGCTGTGCAGGGCCCGTCGTACCTCATCCAGGACCCGTGCCAGATCGACAACCCGGACTCGTGCGGCGGCGGCGAGCCCTACAATCCGCCGGAGGCGGACGCCGACTGGTGGGGCGGCGTGTACAACGAGTCGGGCTCCTGCTGCACCAAGTCCGTGCGGCTGCACGCCAAGTCCGACGCGCACAACAACATGGACCAGACCACCCTGACCGTCAGCTTCCGCAGCGCGGGCGGGTGCTACGCCACGCCCACCCAGTTCTCCAGCGAAACCCAGACCAAGTACGGGGCGCCCGTGAACATCACCATCGAGCGCTTCGCCACGTACTCGGCCGCCTCGCAGATCGTGTGGGAAACCAGGAGCTCCCACAAGTTCATCGCCAACTACGGCTACGTGCTGCCCACCGGGGTCCGCTCGGCCACGTACCCGTCCGGCGGCAAGCTCTGCGTCTGAAGACGGCCCAGGGGGGGG
>DATABT010000650.1:0-5020 GCA_036259455.1 Longimicrobium sp.
CGGCGTCTCAGGCGGGGTGGCTGACCGGCGTGGTGCAGCTGGGCTTCGTGGCGGGGACGGCGGTGGCGGCGGTGCTGAACCTGGCCGACGTCTTCTCCAGCCGGTGGTACTTCGCGGTCTCGGCGGTGTTCGCCGCGGCGGCGAACGCGGGGCTGGTGGTGGCGGATGGATACGCGGCGGCGCTGGTGCTGCGGTTCCTGACCGGCGTCTTTCTGGCCGGCGTGTATCCCCCGGCGATGAAGATGGCGGCGACGTGGTTCCGCTCCGCGCGCGGCCTGGCGATCGGCACCGTCGTCGGCGCGCTGACTGTGGGAAAGGCGACGCCGTACCTGCTGCGCGCGTTTCCGTCGCTTGGGTGGCGGGAAGTGGTGCTGGCGTCGTCCGCCGGCGCGGTGCTGGCGGCGGTGCTGATCGGCATCGGCTACCGCGAGGGGCCGTATCCGTTCGCGCGGCGGCCGTTCGCGTGGGGGCTCATCGGGCAGGTGGCGCGCAACCGGCCCGTGCGTCTGGCCATCGGCGGGTACCTGGGCCACATGTGGGAGCTGTACACGGCGTGGACGTTCGTCAGCCTGTTCTTCGTGGACTTCTTCGCGGGGCGTGGCGCCGGGGAGGCGGGGGCGGAGGCGCGCGCGGGCGTGGTGGGCTTCGCGATGATCGCGGCGGGGGGCGCGGGCTCGGTGCTGGCCGGGCGGTGGGCAGACCGGCTGGGCCGCGAGCGCGTGACCATCTGGGCGATGGCGGTGAGCGGCGCCTGCGCGCTGGCGACCGGGTGGATGCTGCGGGCGCCGGCGTGGCTGGCGATCGGGCTGGCGGTGGTGTGGGGATTCGCCGTGGTGGCGGATTCGGCGCAGTTCAGCGCGCTGGTCACGGAGCTGGCGCCGGAGCACGCAGTCGGCACGGCGCTCACGCTGCAGACGGCGCTGGGCTTTCTGCTGACGTCCTTCTCCATCGCCGCCGTGCCGCCGCTGCGGGCCATCGGCGGATGGCCGCTCGCGTTTGGCCTCCTCGCCGTCGGCCCCGCGCTGGGCATTGCCGCCATGCGGCGGCTGGAGGTTCTCCGGGCTCCAGCCGCCCGTCCGGCGACCCGTGCGTGAAGCACCGCCGCAGATGAGCGACGGGCGGTGGACCGACAGCGATCGGGCTCACGCTCCGGTGATCGGTGGCCCTGGCTGCGGGCACTCCGGAGGAGGAACGCTGCAATGGCGGACTTCACCACCGGCTGTGAAGACGCACGGGATGACGTCGCCCAACCGGGCACTCACCACAATGTCGTCCTGGTTGCCGGGCACGCCATCTGGTCCGGCGGAACGGAGTTCGAAGGCGTGGCCGTCGATCCGGTATCCGACCCTCTGTCCCCAGGCATCTTCGAACTTGAGCCCCAGCATGGCCGATGGTGGCGGAAGTGCCCCAACCGAGCGGCCTCTGCCGTCGATTCGTCGCGCGAGACGTACGAGGCGTTCTCCCGTCGCAAGCACACGTTCCTGCGGTCGACGGCGGCGCCCTGGATCGAACTCCGGGACCGGACCATACTCCGCATCCAGGCATTTTGGGAGCACCGTGATCGGGACGTCGCGACAGAGCGGTGCCTGCGTCTGGAACAGCGCCACGTCGTTCGGCCCGCGGTGCAGTTCGCAGGGCACACTTCGGCCCAACCTCCCCACGACGAAGATGTCGTCGTCGGTTTCAGGGAGCCCGTCGCGCCCGAGCGAACGCAGGGTAAACGTCAGTCCAGCCGTCGAATACTGTAGGGTGTTTCCAAAGAAGTCCCGCATCCAGTGCGCCGGCACAACTTCTTCCAGCCGTTCGGGCAGTGTTCCGCGCGCACGGCCGGCGCTGTCGATCAGCCGGAGATTATCGACAAGTGTCGAGGTCACGTCGACCAGTGTATCGCCGTACAGCGGCACGGAGGTGCCGTCACCGTCAGGAAAAGGTCCGTAGGATGAGGGCGGGCACGCCGCGAGCACACTGGTGAGCGCGACCGCACCCACAACCGTCCAGGTTTGTCTCATGGTGAAGCGTGTCCTCCGCTCGAGCAGATACGTTCAAAGCGAGGTGCCTGTGGCGCGTGCCGCTGGTCGTTCACCGAGCAGTTGCCAAGTGCCGCGTCGCGGCCGATCCCCCACGCGCACAGACCATACGGATCCGCGTACGAGATCGGGTCCCCCGCCGCGAACCCGTACACATTCAACCCACCCGCAACCCCAATCGGATCCTGCTGCGTGAACTGGCCCGTCTGCGGGTCGTAGTAGCGGTTGCGCATGTACAGATGTCCGCTGCCGTCGCGCATTCCTCCACCAGCTCGCCCCACCAGTGGCGCACGTCGCGTGGCTGCGTGTCCTCGTGCCATGCCGTGGTGCGCCACCCCGGCCAGGGGATGTGCAGCGGGGTAGTGCCCGGAGCGACGTATTCGTAGTCGCTGTGCCGGCCGTTCTGGAAGGTGCCTCGGGCGAACTGGCTGCGCCAGTTCTGGTGCGTGACCACCGTCCCCTTGCCGTACTTGGTGATGGTGAGCGGACGGTCGATTCCCTTCGCGTGGAAGTAGCTCACCCATCCCATCTGGTCGTGCGAACCTCAGGTCTGCTCCAGGTCCACCCCGGAGCCGCCGGGCGCCCGCAACTCCCCACAGCACCTGGTCGCCGGACCACACGTAGCGGGTGATGTGGCTCACGCACTGGACCTGCGTCGAACTGTTGCACAGCCTGCTCTGGTCGCTGCGCACAATGATGCGCCGGCCCAGCGGGGGACTGCACCGCGCGCAGATAGCCGGCACGGGTAGTAACGGAAGTCCACGCGCGCGCCGCCCACCTGGCGCCAGAGAGGGTTCCCCACGGCGTCGTAGCGGATGGAGACGGTGCCAGCCAAGGGCGTGGCCACGCCCATTTTTTCGTCCATCCAGTCAGTGCGGATTTCGGTGGGCGTGTGCTACCCGACCCGGGGCCGACACCCCGCGAACCACAAGCAGCGCAGAAGCGCTCCAGAGCCCGGTGACTTTCACGTTTATGTGCGTTCAGCTGCGGCGCGGAACGTGTACAGGTTGTTGCTCTCGCGGGGCAACGTGTCGCCCATCTACCGCGGATTTCGGCCACTGATCTGGAGCACCCAGGCCACACCCGACAGGAGTTCCTCATCGTTAGGGTACCGGCCGCTCACGGTGAACCCATCGACGTCGATGATGAATTTGCGTGCAACCGCGTCAACGTGCTCCGCATCCACTACGAGCGGTTCTCCGCCTCCGGTCACCAAAACCAGTGGCTGACGGGAACTCGCCAGCGCCGCACGGCCCAGTTCTCCAAGCCATCCCTCCGTAAGTTGAAAATACCTCTGTTCTTGCTCCTGCTCCTGGATGTCCAGTTCTCGACAGTGGATTACAACCCTTGCGGCCTCAGCGGAGGCAGAGCAACGAACGGGCGACATTGCTGAAAGAAGGTCCGCAGCCTCTCGATCGTCGAGGATGCGATCATCCAGGCCCAGCGAGACCCGGTCGGGGGGGAGTGGTACACCGAGCGAGGCACGTAACGCCCGAACGGCGAGCAAACCGGGGACGCGATTGCCTTCATCGAGACGCGTCTGAGCGCACAAAGCAGAACCTCCGAGTAGTGGACCACTTCCCAGGAGCAGCAACCAGGCGGTCGCCAAGCAAAGCATGCGGCGAATCTCCATCAGCGGTCACCGTAGAGCAGGTATCGCGAACTGCTGGCGAAGAAATGGCCCATTCCGTTGTCGCAGTTTACCATGCCCACGGCAGCAACCGTTCGGTCCTCCGGACCAAAGGCGACGAGGTGTCCTGAGTAGAAGGCGATATCACCACGGCCGAGCTCCCAGAACTGTATGGTTTTCAAACTTGGCGTGGCTCGGCGCAACTGCCAGGTAAGGCGGTCGACAAAAACAGGGGGCCATTCACCGATGCGAACATGGACTTGCCGCTGTGTAAACAAGATCTCGTCTGCCGTGCAACCTACCCACTCTCTACGCTGCTCGGTATTTCGAGCATAGTAACGCTCTTGTGCTACAGCGGAGAATCCGTCCTCACGCTGATAATATTCCCCATGCGTTAACCCGCCGGGGCACACTTTGTCCGGTCCTCGGGCTTTTCACTCGGTGGCGCGTGAACCAGGTGTGCGGCGCATAGACCATACGGGTCCGCATACGAGACCGGATCCCCCGCCGCGAACCCGTACACATTCAACCCACCCGCAACCCCAATCGGGTCTGTCTGCGTGAACTGCCCGGTCTGCGGGTCATAGTAGCGGTTGCGCATGTACAGCTGGCCGCTCTGGTCACGCATGCCGTCCACCACCTCGCCCCACCAGTGGCGGACGTCGCGCGGGTTCGTGTCCTCGTCCCACACCGTGGTGCGCCACCCCGGCCGCGCGGATGGGATTGAGTATCGCTCGCTGCACTCGGGACTTCCGAGTTGCGCGACCCGTTGCACGTAGGGCGATACCCGGAGGTCCGTTTGTGGAATGGCGACGATCAGGGTCCGGTGCCAGCGTCCAGCATTCCACCGCCAGTCCCGTAGCAGCCGGGATCTTGGTAATCGCAGCGGAGAGATGGCTGCCCATGCTCCGTCGTAAGCGCCGCGGCCAGCGAGTCAAAGGTCGCCACCGCCCGTCCCGCATTCCACGAAGATCGTCAAAAATCCAGTACCCATGGGGGTAGGGGTACATCCTCGAAGGACTCGTCTCCGAACTCTGAGATCACCCAGTTATGTCCCTCTCGCCGCCACTCGACATATGCGGGTGATGCCGGATCCGCACCCGGAGGTACAAAGCGCGATTCCCCCACGCGGCGCCACTCACCTGTCCGAACCATAACCTGATGGGTCAGAAGCCCAATCGGTTGGCCTTCGAACTGCAACTGAAACGAAGCCCACAGCGGTCCCAAGTACTTGAGGGTCGTCGGGATCTCGGCCGCGCCGAACCGCCGGACGGCGACAGAGTCACCGTCCGGCCTGTGACGCGTGTGCCGGTACACAACATCGCCCGCCCGCGGAAGGCTTCGTCGAATTCTTTCCGCGGGC
>DATABT010000651.1:0-6965 GCA_036259455.1 Longimicrobium sp.
GCGTCTTCTACCTGGGCCAGCTCCTCTCGCTGGGCGGAAGCTGGATGCAGTCCACCGCGCAGGGGTGGCTGGTGCTGGAGCTGACCGACTCCGAGCTCCTCCTGGGCGTGGTCACCGCCGTCGCCTCGCTTCCCACCCTCCTCTTCACCCTCTACGCCGGAGCCGTCGCCGACCGCACCGACAAGCGCCGCATCATCCTCTGGTCCGACGCCGCGATGGGCGCCCTGGCGCTCCTCCTGGGCGTCCTCACCGGGACGGGGCTGATCACCTTCCCCGCGCTCCTGGCCATCGTCTTCCTGGTCGGGGTGGCGAGCGCCTTCGAGGTGCCGACGCGGCAGGCGTTCTTCGTGGAGCTGGTGGGACCGGCCGACCTGACCAACGCCATCGCCCTGAACTCGTCCGCCTTCAACGCCACGCGCATCGTGGGGCCGGCGGTGGCGGGGTGGGTGATCGGGATCGCGGGGGTGGCGGCGTGCTTCTACGCCAACGCGGTGTCGTACCTGGCGGTGATCGCGGGGCTGCTGCTGATGCGGCGCCCGCCCTTCCGCCCGCCGGAGCGCACCGCCGGGACGCTGGAGAACATCCGCGAGGGGCTGGCCTACATCCGCTCCGACCGCGTGGTGCGCACGCTGGTGTGGCTGATCGCGGCGATGAGCATCACCGTCTTTCCCTTCGTGATGCTCCTTCCCGTCTTCGCGCGCGACGTGCTGAAGGTGGGCGCGCCGGGCCTGGGCTCGCTGCTGGCGGCAACGGGGACGGGCGCGCTGGCGGCGGGCGTGGCGCTGGCCTCGGGGAGGTTGCGGGTGCGGCGCGGGCGGCTGATCATCGCCGCCGGGGTGTCGCTGGCGCTGACGCTGATCGCGTTCGCGCATTCGCCGTGGTATCCGCTGTCGCTGGTGCTGCTGGCGCTGGCGGGGTTCACGATGATCCTGAACAACGCCAGCGTGAACGCGCTGCTGCAGTCGCGGGTGCCGAACCGGCTGCGCGGTCGGGTGATGTCGGTCTACGTGTTCATGTTCATGGGGATGACGCCGCTGGGCGCGCTGCAGGCCGGTGCGCTGGCCCGCTGGTTCGGCGCCCCCGGCGCGCTCACCGTGGGCGCCTGCGCGCTGCTGCTGATCCTCGCGTGGATCGTGACCCACGTGCCGGAGCTGCGCGCGGCGGAGTAGGCGGGCCCAACGGGGAACGGGGACGCCCAAACGAAATGGGTGGGGGAGGTATCCTGCCGGGTGGAGCGGGCCATCGCCCGAACACCCCGGGCTATAACAAGCCCTGCCCCGGGCTCGCGGAGCTCGCCCGGCGGGGCTTCCCCATGGGCACTTCGCGCAACGGTACGGCAGTTTATCCCCCTCCCGCGGGTTTGCGGGAGGGGGGTGGACGAGCCTGGGTGAGGCCGGGGGAAGGGCCCCGAGGTCGCGCTCCATCATCATCTACTTCCGCACTCTCGCACTTTCGCACTCCCGCACTTTGCTCGACGACCCCACCCTCCGCACCCGCCTGCTCGCCTGGTACGACGCCGCGCGGCGTGACCTGCCGTGGCGCGCGGCGCCGGGGGAGACGCCGGACCCGTACCGCGTGTGGCTGTCGGAGGTGATGCTGCAGCAGACGCGCGTGGAGACGGTGCGCCCGTATTACGCGCGCTGGCTGGACCGCTTCCCGACGGTGCAGGCGCTGGCGGCCGCGCCGCTGGACGAGGTGCTGAAGGCGTGGGAGGGGCTGGGATACTACTCCCGCGCCCGCAACTTCCACCGCGCGGTGCAGGAGGTCGCGGCGCGGCACGGCGGCCGTGTGCCGGGCGAGCCGGACGCCTTTCGCGCGCTGCCGGGGGTGGGGCGATACACGGCGGGCGCGGTGATGTCCATCGCGTTCGGGCGCCAGGAGCCGGTGGTGGACGGCAACGTACGGCGCGTCTTTGCCCGGTGGACGGACGATCCCGCGCCCGCGGACGACGCGCTCTGGCGGATGGCGGCCGCCCTCGTCCCCGGCGAGCGCCCGGGCGACGTGAATCAGGCGGTGATGGAGCTGGGCGCCACCATCTGCACGCCGCGCAACCCGCGGTGCGGCGAGTGCCCCGTGCGCGATCGCTGCGCCGCCTTCGCCGCGGGGACGCAGAACGAGCGGCCCGCGCCAAGGAAAGCCAGGCCGCTCCCCCACGAAGATACCGCCGTCCCCGTCATCCAGCGTGGCGGCGAGGTGCTGCTGGTCCGCCGCCCCGTCACCGCGCGGCTGGGCGGGATGTGGGCGTTTCCGCAGGCCATTCGCCACCCCGGCGAATCCGTCTCCGCCGCCGCCGAACGCGCCGCCCGCGAGGGGCTGGAGATCGAGGTGCTCCCCGGCGAGCCGGTCGGCTCCGTAGAGCACACCTTCACCCACGTCCGCGCCACCTACCACGCCGTCCGCTGCACGGTCCGCTCCGGCGAGCCGCGTGCCCTCCGCTACGACGACGTCGCCTGGGTGCCGTGGGACCGCATCGGCGACTACGCCCTCCCCGTCGCGCAGAAGCGCATCGCCGCGCTGGCCGCGGAGCCCACGCTGTTCGCGGGCCCTCACCCGCTCCCGTAGGCTCGCACCTCTCCCGCAAACTGCGTGGGAGAGGGGGTAGACGTCGCGACTGCCCGCGGTGCGTTCCGTTGTACGATGCAAAGCCCCGTTCGGCGAGGAACGAGCCGGGACGGGGCTTCTGGCATTTCGAGCCGCGGCTTCAGCCGCCCTCGTGCGGGCGCGTGGCCCTACGACCCCGCCGCGACGGGCACCCCCACGTCGTACACGAAGCGCACGTCCTTCTCGATCTCCGGCAGCAGGCTGCGGTGCACGGGGCAGGTGAGCGCCACGTTCTCCAGCGTCTGGCGCTGCCGCTCGTCCAGCGCGGCGGGCATGCGAATGGTGACGGGGAGCCGGTCCACGCGCCGCGGGTCGGCGCGCATGTGCTTCTCCAGGCGGAACTCCACACCGTCGAAGGGAATGCCGTTCTTCTGCGCGTGGATGCCCATCACCGTCACCATGCACGCGCCCAGCGACGCCGCCAGCAGGTCGGTGGGCGAGAACGAGCTGCCGTCGCCGTTGTTGTCCACCGGCGCCGCCGTGCGGATCTCCGTCCCCGACGGCCCATGGTGCAGGTCCACCTTCAGTTTCCCCGCGTACCGCCCCGTGATCTCCACCGCCATCTATCCCTCTCCTTCCATCTCGTTTCCTCTCATGGGCCTACTCGATCCACGCCGCATCGAGCGCGCCACCATTTCCGCATTTCCGCATTTCCGCACTTCCGCACTTCCGCACGTTCAGAACACCACCCACCATGCGAGCACCGCCAGCCACACCCCCCGCAGCGGCAGAATGCGGTGCTTGCCCGTTCTGGCGCCCCAGATCGAGGAGATCGTGTTGAAGATGAACAGGATGAAGAAGATGCGTCCTGCCACGCTGCCGATGTCGGCGAGAAAGATGAACGCCTCGCTGAACCGGTCGATCACCACGTCCACGATGTAGCCCTCGCGGCCGGACAGGGCGCCGCCGTGCTTGCGCGCCGTGGCGCCGTCCCACCAGTCCGTCAGCAGCACGCCCAGCACGAGCCAGAACTTCGCCATGGGCGACGGCACGTACAGGCAGGCCACGGATCCCAGCAGCCCCAGCAGCGACCACCACGACGGGCTGATGTCGGGGACGGGGATGTGCGGCTCCATCCACGCCAGCACGGCGCGGTAGCCGCCGGCTATCCGCGGGCGCGAAGGTACGGAATCCATAGCGCAATGCTGGCGGTGATGACGATGGCGTCCACCGCCACCTTCTGCCTGAAGCTCAGGTCGAACATCCGCACGACCGTCATGTCCGCCGGGTTCAGCGGCAACGAGTGCCCCGTCACGAAGTCCTGCGCCAGGTGCACGGCAAAGGCGGTAAAGACCACGCCCGCCATCAGCGGATCGGCAAACCAGAGCAGGCAGGCGACGATCCCCGCGCCCGCCAGCCCGGCCAGCTCGTGCACCGGCGTCCGCGCACCGTGCAGGTTGCCGCGAAAGCCGTGCTGCCGGTAGAAGCGCCAGTCGCGCAGCACGGGATACACGTGGTCCGCGTCGGCGATGGAGCCCGCCACCAGCGCCGCCACCAGGTAGCGCGACTCGCCGGGCGGCACCTTGAACGCCGTCACCGCGATCAGCGCCGCGGAAAGCGCGTGTGCGACCGTCGTCATTCGGGTTGATCAGATGCGCGGGATGGAGTGCCGCCCCACAACGTCGCAAATGCCCGTGCCGCAGGCAACCGCCCGTCATGGATCGACGGAAAGGGCGCAGAAGACGGAGAGGACGCGGAGCAATCATTATCACTCATCCGCGTCCTCTCGTTTCTCCCTCCGCGTGAGACCCGTCTCAGTGCCCGCCCACGTGGGGCGCCACGGGGAGGAAGTAGAAGGCGATGCCGAGGATGATGTAGACGGCCAGCAGCTGCACGCCCTCCATCCAGTGGCTCTCCCCGTCCGTGGCGCAGAATGCCATGATCCCCACGCACAGCCCCACCGCCAGCACCTCGAAGGGGGTAAAGATCAGGTCCATGGGCTGGGGGGCGATGAAGTAGCTCAGGAACAGCAGCAGCGGCGCCACGAACAGCGCCACCTGGATGGACGAGCCCACCGCGATGTTGATGGACGCGTCCATCTTGTTCTTGGCCGCCATGATGATCGCCGTGCTGTGCTCCGCCGCGTTGCCGATGATGGCGACCACGATCACGCCCACGAAGATCTCGCTCCACCCCAGCTGCTCCGCCGTGGCCTCGGCCGCGCCCACCAGGAACTCCGCCATGATCGTCACCCCGACGGTGGCCGCCACCAGCATGCCGATGGCGCGGCCGAGCGGGGCGCGCTCCTCGAACGCGCCTTCGGGCTCCGTCTCGCCCGCGTCACCCATGTACAGGTGCTTGTGCGTGCGCAGGGTAAAGAAGAGGCTGGCCACGTACGTCGCCATCAGCACGATGGCGATCTCCAGGCTCAGGTTGCGCTCCGCCCCCGGCGCCGTGGTCCCCACGATCATGTGAAAGACGGCGGGGACCACCAGGCCCACCGCGCTCAGCACCAGCAGGGTGGAACCCAGCCCCGCGGCCGTGCGGTTGAAGCGCTGCGTCTCGTACTTCATCCCCCCCACCAGCGCGCTGAGGCCGAAGACGAGCAGCACGTTGCCGATGATGGAGCCGGTGATGGAGGCCTTCACCAGGTCGAAGAGCCCCGCCCGCAGCGCCATGATGGCGATGATGAGCTCCGCCGCGTTGCCGAAGGTGGCGTTCAGCAGGCCGCCCAGCCCCTCGCCCACGTGCTCCGCGATGTCTTCCGTGGCGTGCCCCATCAGCCCGGCCAGGGGAATGATGCCCATGCACGCCACCACGAAGATCCACAGGGGCGGCGAGTGGAACACCCACTCCATGAGCATGGCGATCGGCACGAACACCAGCAGCAGGTTCAGGATGTTGGCCGCGGACAGCAGCGGGCGCTTCCCGGTCGTCGTCGTCGCCAAGGGGATGGGCTCGTTCAGGAGGTTCGGTGCGGCGGCGGAATTCCGGCGTCAGAGTACCGCGCGGGCCCGGACCGCGCAACGGGATCGTGGCAGATTCGCTCGACCTCATCCGTCTGTGACCCGCACGCCGTTCGGTCGTCAACGAGGCAATCGGGCGCGGCGCGGCCGCCCCCAGACTCGCTCCACGACAAGGCACACCCGCCGCGAGGCGGGGCCGCAAAGCCAGGAGTCTCCCCCCCCGCGGGAGATCGTCCGGCCGCCGAAGGACACGGTTTCGGGGAGCTGCGCCGGGCAGACCCGGCACGACAGAGACGCACCGAGGGAGTGACGAGGATGACGATGAAGCACGGCAGGCTTGCCCTTCCCCTGCTGGGGGCGCTGGCGATGGCCGCCTGCGACGGAGGCACGGGCGGCAGCGGCGACGCCCGCGTGAGCATTCGCCTTACGGACGCGCCGGGCGACCTGGACCAGGCGTGGGTGAGGATCGACCGCATCTACCTGGTGGGCGGCCCCGCCGACAGCGCCAGCGGCGGGCGTGAGGACCTGCTGACCACCCCCACCGGCTGGGTAGACCTGCTCACCCTCTCCGGCGGCCGCACCGCCGAGCTGGTGAACGGCGCCGTGGTGCCCGCCGGCCGCTACAGCGAGCTGCGCATGGTGGTGTGCGAGGCCTACATCGTGACGAACGAAGGCGACGTCTACGCCACGCGCGACACCGAGCTTCCCGGCGGCGTGACGGCGGACGGCCAGCTGCACATTCCCTCCGGGTGCAGCAGCGGCCTCAAGATCAAGTTCCAGGGTGACGAGCCGGTGCAGCTGGAGAACGAGTCCACCATCCTTACGGTGGACTTCGACGTGAGCCAGAGCTTCGGGCATCAGGCCGGCAACTCGGGCCGCTGGATCATGCACCCGGTGGTGCACGCCACCGCGGTGGGCTTCGCGGGCGGCATTGGCGGCACGGTGAGCGTGGCGTCGGGCCTCACGCTGCCCACGTGCGGCGGCTCGCCGGTGGCAGTGACGGCCTTCGTGCCGCAGGCCACGGCGGGGACCACCACCTACAGCAGCGCGGTGGGCACGGACGGGCGCTACAGGATCACGGTGCCCGCGGGGACGTACACCATGACCTATGCCCCGGCGCTGAGCTTCGCCAACGGCGACTCGCTGATGGTGACGGCAGCGCCCAGCGCCGCCTCGGCCACGGTGGCCTCCGGCGGAAGCGCGACGGTGGACTACAGCATCACCGCCGCCACCTGCAAGGTGAAGCCGGCGGGCTGATCCGCGATCGGCGCATCGGATACGGCCGGCCTCTCTCGCGAAGGCCGGCCGTTATCGTTTCCCATTTGAGAACTGCCACTCCGCACGGGCCCAGCGAGGTCACCACAAACGAACTCCGTTGATTCCGTGCGGCCGATCTGTCGCCGCACCAGGCTGATTTCCGCCCCCTCCGCGCCGCCACGTAAACGCTTTCCGCCGCCG
>DATABT010000652.1:0-15772 GCA_036259455.1 Longimicrobium sp.
GTACAGGATCGGATTCACGCCGTGGGAGGGCCACGAGCTGGCCGTACGTCTGCGCGCACTGGTCGAGGGTGACGCCGC
The DNA here is from genome assembly GCA_036259455.1 of Longimicrobium sp. Lineage (GTDB taxonomy): Bacteria > Gemmatimonadota > Gemmatimonadetes > Longimicrobiales > Longimicrobiaceae > Longimicrobium. The sequence continues at coordinate 79 of DATABT010000652.1, forward strand.
GCTGCCGAAGGGGAAGGCCCTGGACGTCGGGTGCGGGACGGGGGATACGTCCATCTACCTGGCCCGGCACGGGTGGGACGTGACGGGAATCGACTTCGTGGAACGGGCGCTGGAACAGGCGCGGCTCAAGGGCCGGGGAGCCGGGGTAGAGGTGCGGTGGCTGCGGGCGGACGCAACCAGGCTGGGGGAGTACGGGATCGGCCAGGGCTTCGGTCTGGTCACCGACAACGGCCTGCTGCACGGGCTTTCGGACGACGGACGCGATGCGTACGTCCGGGAGCTCACCCCGCTCGTCGCGGAGGGCGGAAGGCTTCTGATCCTGGGGTTTGGCCCAGGAAAGCGCCGCGGGCCCCGCGGAATCGATCGCGAGGAAGTGGAGCAGCGCTTTGGCGGCGAGTGGCAGCTTCTCGCGACCGGGGTGGATTCGGCGGCCTCGAATCTCCCGGACGATCCGCTCTACTTCTACGATCTTCGCCGCTCCGGGTCTCGCGCGTGACCGGTCCACCGCAATGACGGGCCGGCGAATGCCTGCGGCGTGAGGCTGGCGCCCGGCATGCGGCAGTCCATCCATCCGCCTCCCGGTCCGGCGCCGCCCACCGGGCCGGACCCGCGCGGCGGTTTTCGGCCGCGGGGCCTGGCTGGTGAAGGGCGCCCTCCGCGAGTCGCCCACACGCAGGACCGTGATCCTCATGCGTACCGACCGTCCCGGCCGCAAAACGACGCAGACCCGCGGCCTCGGGCGGCTTGACGCCGGTCGTCACCGGGGCTGGACGAGTGGGCCGCCCGCGGCGTACGGCCCCCCGCCCGCCGCCTGCGCCCGCGGGAAGCGATGAGCCCATCCAACCTCCAGATCCTGGCGTACGAGGACAGTCCGCTGGGTCCGCTCTGCCTGCGCCGCCGTGCGCTGCTGTCCGCGCCGGGAACCGTGGTGACCGAGGTGACGCTGAACCACGCGTTCCTCATGAGCAGCTACAACACGGCCTCCGAGCGGGCGCTCGCCTCCGTCGCGCTGGAGATGCACCCGGGCACGGACCTGCGGGTGCTCGTCGGCGGGCTGGGGCTGGGGTACACCGCGCACGCGGTGCTCGCGTCCCCGCGCGTGGCCAGTGTCGAAGTGGTGGAGTTCCTTCCGCAGGTCATCGACTGGCTGGAGCAGGGCCTGGTTCCGCTTGCTTCCGCGCTCAAGGCGGATGGACGATTCAGCACGGCCGTGGGCGACGTCTACGCCCGCCTGGCCGCCCCACCCGCCGAGCGATTCGACCTCATCCTCATCGACGTCGATCATGCTCCCGACGATCCGCTGAGCCGGACGAACGAGACCTTCTACAGCGCCGAGGGGCTGGAGCGGGCGAGCCGGCACCTTGCTCCGGGTGGCATTCTGGGCGTCTGGTCGTACGCGGAGAGCTCGCCGTTCGCCGGGGCGCTCCGGGAGGTGTTCCGCGAGGTGCGCATCGAGCCCGTGACGTTCTTCAACGCGCTGATCGACGAAAAAACCACGGACTGGCTATTCTTCGCGCGAGCCCGGCGGTGAAGGCAGCAGGGACGAACGCTCCGGACCCGCGCCCGTGCGCCGTACGCGCGACGGGCATGAAGGGCCCCCGGGCGCGTACATTCGCCGGACGAAGCTCGCAACCGGAAGGCGCGGCATGGATCGGCGGCGGCTCTGGCGGCGCATCCGGAGGGTGTGGGTCACCTGCGGACTCCTGGCGACCGTCGTCTTCGCGGGGTGGTCGCCCGCCGACCTGAACGCCGGTCTGGCGGTTACTTGCTCTTTGTCATGAGCCACGGGGAGGTACAGGTCGGATGCTGAACGTGCTCGCGCTGGTAGCCGTACTGCTCACCGGGCTGTACCTGGCGGGCCTGGCTGCTCTCGCCCTCGTCTCGCCTCACAGGGCAATACGCTTTCTCTCCAGCTTCGCCAGCTCGGCGTTCGCCCATTTCCTGGAGCTGGCGGTCCGGCTTGCCGCTGGCGCCGCGCTGGTGGCGTATGCACCGCGGATGAAGTTCCCCGGCCTGTTCGCCGTGACCGGCTGGGTCGTCGTCGCGACGACCATCGGGCTTTTCGTAATCCCCTGGCAATGGCATCGGCGGTTCGCCCTCTGGTCGGTCCCGCTTGCTACCCGCAACATGGCGCTGTTCGGGCTCGGGTCACTGGCTGCCGGTATCTTCGTTCTCCTGTCGGTGGTTCTGGGCCCGGGCCTGGAGCATTGGAGGCTTGCGATTGCATCGTAAAGCGGCTCCGCGTGACCGGCAGTGCGGCGGAAGGCTTTGCCTGGTACATGCGCCTGCGTACGGATGCAGTGCTCGTGGGTCGCCCTACCGCCGGAGCGCTGTTGAGCTCCGAGAGTTTTCCGCTCGGCCACGGATGGTCCGTTACCATTCCCGTCCATGGCGTGTGGGGCCCGGATGGCGAGGACTACGGGGATCGTTCCGTACCCCCTCACGAAGCGGTCGCGTTGACACGTGAAGCGCTCTGTAGTGGACGGGATGCCGACCTCGACCGGGCGTTGTCCCTGGCTGCTGGACGCTGAAGGAGCATGGAGCCACGGCTCGCGATCATCGACGCGGAGTTCGCGTGGTACGGAAGGGAATCGCGGCTGCGCGGCGAGTGGCAGCCCCCGCGCACGGTTTGGGCAGTTTCGCGGCTGCGCGCGCGTTCCAGCGTGACGCCGGCGGGTCTGCTGGCCGCCGCCACTTGCACACCGAGAGGGGAGGGGACGGATGGCGTACGAGCGAGCGATGGCGCATGCGTTCGGAATGGACGAGGGGACGTGGGCGCGCCACGCGAACCCGTGGAGCGTGTGGACGCGCAACACGGCCCTGCCTCTGCTCGTGCTCGCGGTCTGGAGCCGCGTGTGGCTGGGCTGGTGGTCGATTCTGCCCGTAGTGCTCGCACTGCTCTGGACCTGGCTCAACCCGCGGCTCTTCCGGGTGCCGCCCTCCACGGACAACTGGGCCTCCAGGGCCGTTCTGGGTGAGCGCGTGTGGCTGAACCGCGGCAAGGTGCCGCTCCCGCCACATCACCGCCGCGCTCCGCACCTGCTGAGCACCGTCGCGGCGCTGGGCGTGCCCTTTCTCGCCTGGGGTCTGTACCACCTCCAGCTCTGGCCCGCTCTGTTCGGCTCGCTCCTGATCTACGCGGGCAAGCTCTGGTTCCTGGATCGCATGGTGTGGCTCTACGAGGACATGAAGGACGTCCATCCCGACTACCGCCGCTGGCTGTACTGAGTTGCCGCCGGTGAAGGCTGCTGATTCAGGGCTCCTGAAGCGTCACCACGTCTCGCTCGAAGTCGATGGCCACCCGGAACGAGCGGAGAAAGTTCAAGCCGAGCAGACCATCCAGTTCCACGCCGATCTGCTCCATCGTGCTGAGATCGAGGGAACACGCGGGCAGGTCGATCGCTCTGGCCTGGCCCACCCGCACGGAATCGATGCGTACGAGCCGCATCCGGCCCGCCGTCCCCACGCCGGCTCCAAACCCGATCTGTCCCGTTGCCTCGGGCAGCGACAGTTTCGCCGCGACGCCCTGGTCGACACACGTCAGGGTCGCGCCGGTGTCGAGCACAAAGGAATGCGGTCCGGTCCCGTTGATGTACACGGGCACCAGCAGAGCGGCCTGGTTCGGGCCTGCCCATTCGATCGCGACTTCACCGGCGGCAGAATCCGCGGGTGCTTCCACCCGAGCCGGCGCACTCGATTGGCAGGCGGCGAGCAACACCACCAGGAATGCAGCGTGAGAACCGATTCGTCGCATGCGGCGCGTCCACACCTGGTATCGCGTAACGACCGCTGCGTGCGCTGTGCATGAATCCGGCCCGGCCATGGCGTGCGCGGGACGGGCGGGCCGCTCTTCCGCGGCCGCAACGAAGCCGGGCTGGTGGATACCGTCCAGCTGCCCCTGATTCTGATGAGAACCGCGGCCCGCGCGCATCACCAGATGGCGCGGTTCACGAGCCCAGCCGCGGAGCCGCAGGCCGCGTGACCCGCGGCCTTCCTGCCAGGCGGCGACGCCCCCTCGGCTTTTGAACAGCATGGATTACAGGATCACGCTGGAAGCGGACGACAGTGGCGGCGAGGTGCCGCGGGCGGTGCGCGACGGCATTCGCGGGGCGGACCCGGCGGACGTGCCGAAGCGCGATTGGGAGCCGGTCTGCCTGGCGCTGCGCGATGCCGGCGGCGCGATCGTCGGGGGACTGTACGGGGCCACGATGTGGTCGTGGCTGATGATCGACGGGCTGTGGGTGGCGGAGGAGCTGCGCGGAAAGGGGTTCGGCAGCCAGCTGCTCTCGCGGAGCGAGGCCATCGCCGCGGAGCGGGGATGCGGGGGTGCCTGGCTGGGCACCTTCGACTTTCAGGCGCGGGCGTTCTACGAGCGGCACGGCTACCGCGTCTTCGGGGAACTGCCCGGGTGGCCTCCGGGGCACACGCACTTCCAACTGCAGAAGCGTTTCGGCCGCCAGGTGACAGGAACCGGCGTGTCCGGGTGACGGTGCCGCAAACCGAATCGCCGCGGCGCCACACGGCATGCGGGCGCTGATCCCCCTGTGCGTAGTGGAATGCCCTCTACCTGGGAACGTCGTGAGGGGGCGCAGAACTGACGGGTTCCGAAGTGATCGGACATCGTCGCGCGTGCATGCGTAGCCGCTGTCGGAGGTGGTTCATTTCGTACCGCGAGGGAGAGAATCATGGCGACGAGAAAGATCGCCCTGGAGGAGGCAATCACCACGCCCTCGACGGCGGCGTACCTGCCCATCACGCTGAAGAACGCGACCACGGAACGGGACCGGGCCGACCTGACCCGCGCGCTCCAGGACGACGACGAGCGAATCGCCACCATGGACGAGGCGGGCATCGACATCTTCGTGCTGTCGCAGACCAGCCCCGGCGTGCAGGCCGAGAAGGACGCACGCGTCGCGGTAAAGCGGGCGCGCGAGGCGAACGACTTCATGCAGGGCCTGATCAGGCGGCACCCCGACCGGTACCGCGGGTTCGCGCACCTTGCCATGCAGGACGTGCAGGCGGCTCGCGACGAGCTGAAGCGGTGCGTCGAGGAGTTCGGCTTCCTGGGCGCGATGGTCAACGGCAACACGAACGGCGTCTACCTCGACGACGAATGCTATCAGCCGTTCTGGGAACGCGTCGTGGAGCTGGGCGTGCCGGTCTACATCCACCCGGCCGATCCCCACATCCAGCCGTACGTGCTCAACGGCTATCCCGTAATGCAGGGCGCGCTGTGGGGGTGGAGCACCGACAACTCCTCACACTTCCTGCGCCTGCTCTTCAGCGGCCTGTTCGACCGCTTTCCCGGCCTCACCGTCATCCTGGGACACATGGGCGAGACGCTTCCGTACTTTCTGTGGCGTATCGACTCGCGCTATGCCACGTCGGACAACGCGGCCGGCCTGAAGAAGGAGAAGCCGTCGGAATACTTCCGCTCGAACCTCATCATCACGACGACCGGCGTGTGCCAGGATTCGTCGCTGCAGTGCGCGATCGCGGAGATGGGGGTCGACCGCGTGCTGTTCTCGGTCGATTATCCGTACGAGAACACGAAGCAAGCGGCCGACTGGATCGAACGCACGCCGGTGCTGGCGGACCAGGCACAGCGCGACAAGGTCTGCTACCAGAACGCGGAGCGGGTTCTGGACCTGGGCAATTCGGCGTAGTCACCCGCGCGACGGGTGGCCTTCGGGAGAGGTCCTGGCTTCCGCGCCGGGTCTCCGGCGCCACGCTGGAAAGCCTGACCTGTAAGGGTGCGATGACGCTCAAGTGTGCGGGGCGGTGGCGGCGTCTCTGCCTGCGGTTCTGGGCGAGGCTTGCCGCCCGTGGTTGGTATCCATCGCCCTGACGTCCCTGACCGGCGGGCGGGCACTGGTTCCGTCTTCGGCATCCAGGGAAGCATGGGCTGCCGCGTGTGGTGGGACTTCACGAGATCACCCCTTACGCCACGTACCGAGAGGTTCCGGTCTTCGGGGAACGTGGGCTCGAGGGCACGGCGGAGATCCTCTACGTCCCGGACCACGCCAGCTGCGAAGTGCAACCCTGCGTCCTGGACCCGCGGCCGTAGCGCACGGGCTTGTGCGCCGGCCGCTGCGCGGCGCATGTTCCGGAGCGAGGCTGAACGCGGCCGCGCCGAGGCACGCGCGCTCCATCGAACTCTCCTCCAGATGTTTCCCCTCGTCATCCTCCGCCTCCGGAACGCGCGGGCGCCGTGGCCGAGCGCCATGCGAGCCGCCGCCGTCGCGCTCGTCATCTTCTTCATCCCGGTCCCCACCCCGGCGGCCACGCAGGTCATCCGGGGACAGGTGGTCGACTCGGCGTCCGGCGCCGGGGTGCCGCTGGCGCGAGTGGTGGTGAGCGGCGTGGGACACCGGTTCACGCGGCGGATGTTCACGTCCGCGGACGGGCGCTTCTCGTTCCCGGTGCGCCGCGGCTCGTTCAGCGTCCAGGTCATCCGCGCGGGATACGCGGAGACCCGCACCGGGACCCTTACGGTGGGACCGGACGAAACAGTGGACGTGCACCTGCGGGTCTCCGCGGCTCCGCACCGGCTGGAGCCGGTCACGGCCACCGCACGCCCCCGCCGCCTCAAGGTGGTGGGCCTCTTTCACGAGACGACGGATAGGGTGATCGATCGCGCGCGCGTGGTGGGGGAGTCGCGCGGCGTGCGGGCCCGCGGGAGCTTTACCGTCCCCCACCTCTGCCATCACCTTTCCGGAAACGCGGACCGCCGGGGATCGGTCATCACGCTGACCATCCAGGCGCGGGCCAGGAGCGAGCTCTGCGAGGCCGGGACCGGCGCGTTCTACTACAACGTGACGGCGCGCCGCCTGCCGCCCGGCAGCTACACCCTGCGGGTGCTCCACACGTTTCAGGGCGAGGGCCGCGCGCCCGTGACGGTGCTGGACACGACGGTGGCTGTTCCCTGAGCCGGATGCCGGCCTGCATAGGGAATAGGGAATAGGGAATAGGGAATAGGGAATAGGGAATAGGGAATAGGGATCGTTCTGGTGCCTGACGGCGTTGACCGCCCACTCCTCCAGGCGCACGCGGTCCCGCTGAAAGATCATCGTGTGCGTGGAGCCGCCGAACTCGAAGCGGCCGATCTCGGTGCCGCGGGTGACCTGCACGGGCGGCGCGCCCTCCTGCACCAGAAAGGTGCTCGGCTCGATCACGCACGTTCGGCCAATCGTAAGCAACGGTGGCTGGGCTGCCCGCCAGCGTAAATCCGCCGGCTATTCCCTATTCCCTATTCCCTATTCCCTATTCCCGATCCCACGCCCTTGGGCAGCGTGATCGCGACGGCGCCGCACAGGCCGTTCGGGGGTTCGCCGGCGTTCGCGGAGTTGGTGCATGCTGCGCCAGGACCGTAGCTTGTCCGCGACGCGCCTGTTGAAGCGGGCTGTTCACGGAGCCGGAGCAGGACGATCACGCGGGCAGGGAAGGAGAACGGACGCGAATGAGGAAATCCACTCCCGCGGCCAACCCCGCCGCATACGCGGCGGCGCTCGACGGCTGGCGCCGCGCACTGGTCGAGGAACTGCGCGCGGCGGTCCTGGCCGCGGCGCCGCTGGACGAGGTGATCAAATGGGGGCACCTCGTCTATCTCTCCAACGGGCCCGTCCTGCTCATCCGCGCGGAAGAGGAGCGGGTGCTGTTCGGGTTCTGGCGAGGGAAGCGCCTGCGATCCATCGAGCCCCGCCTCAAGCCGGGCGGCAAGTACGAGATGGCCACGCTCGCGCTGGTGGAGGGTGACACCATCGACGCCGAAACGGTGCACCGGCTGGCGCGGAAGGGCGTCGCGCTCAACGCCGCGCACGGCGACCCCGCGGCGGATGCCGGGCGGCGTTGAGACGGAGCCAGGTGCGCCGGCGGCCGCTCTCCGTTCGAGGCGCATCATGATCATACCGAATCCGCAAATACAACCAGTTTGATTTCCTGAGGGAGCGCCTGCGTGAACCCAGGCCGGGCACTGCTCCATGGGCGCGACCGAAGGATCTCCTCGCCCGATCGGAGAGGATGAGTCCATGCCAGGAAGCCGCCTCCCGGTTCTTCGGGCGAGATCCTTCGGTCGGCGCCCGGCGTCCGCGAGTGGACGGAGTGTGGCGCGGCGCCTCCCTGAAGGGAAAGACCCATTCGGGCGAGGGCCGTCGAGCGGGCGTGGCACCAGCACGGGCGAGTAGATTTCTCAGTCGGCGCCACGGGTTCCTGCAACCGCAAAAGATCACGCGGGCGCCTCCTTCGAAATGACAGCCGTGCCGAGCGACTTTCGTCCGACAGCGTGCGCGTAGCGCCGGATGACTCAGGAAACCAACGTCATTCCGGATCGGTTTCACTCGTCCGAGGGCTCCCCGGTCGAACAAACGGATGATTGCCGCCGTCCAACACGCATTCCAACGTGTTGGAGCCGCGCCCCCACGGGGCCGCGGACCGCGATCACCCCGTTCTCCGGGAGAATCCCGTGCTCAAACCGATCCTCTGCGCCGGCCTCGCCGTGGCGTGTTCGGCGGGCGTGGCGCAAAGCCAGGCCCAGCCCCGCACCTTCCAGGTAACGACGGCGCCGGGCGTGTCGCTGGAGGTCATCGACTGGGGCGGGAGCGGGCGGCCGCTGGTGTTTCTGCCCGGCGGCCACCTTTCGGCGCACCAGTTCGACGAGTTCGCGCCGCCGCTGGCGGACGAATTCCGGGTGCTCGGCATCTCGCGCCGGGGAAGCGGGGCATCATCCGACGTGCCTCCCGACAGCCTGGGGGAACTGGTCGATGACATCGCGGCCGTGCTGGATTCGCTGGACCTGCGGCGGCCCGTGCTGGTCGGCCACTCCTTCGCGGGGATGGAGATGGCCCTGTTCGGCGAGAAGTACCCGGACCGGTGCGGTGGCCTGGTCTACCTGGACGCGGCGTACGACTACACGGACCCGGACGTGGAGCGCGTGTTTACGCAGGCGCCGCCACCCCCGCCGCCGCCCATGACCACGGCGGACTCGGCCTCGTTCCAGGCGGTTCGCGCGTACGGCGAGCGCATCAACCGGTTCCGGATGCCCGACAGCGAGATCCGCGGCGTTCATCGCTGGGACGCCGATGGGCGGATGGTGGAACGGGTGATCACTGAGTCCCAGAAGCGGATGGGAGCGCTGGTCCGGGCGCCCCGCTGGGAGGCCATCCACTGCCCCTCGCTGGGCATGTATCCCGTTCCGTCTCCGCTGGAGAACTGGCTCGGCTGGTACGACTCGCTGACCCCGGAAGAGCGCGAGGCCGGCGAGGCCTACGTTCGTGAGTACGGCCGCTGGACCGCCACCCAGCGGGAAAAGTTCGGCAGCGTTCCGCGCAACCGCATCGCCGAGTTCCCCAACACCGGCCACTACTTCTTTCTGGAGAAGCAGGACGAGGCAAGGCAGATCATCCGCGACTTCGTCCGCTCGCTGCCGTGACGGACGGTTGCGGGGGGCATGAAGGGAGGATCGTGGCGCGCGCTCCGCTCGTTTCTCCCGGAGAGCAAACCGCGCGGTGGGTCAAGTATCGTCGTGACCGCGCGTGCCGCTACCCGCATGTTTGGTTGACCATCGCCGGCCAGCCTATACACGTTGGGTGAGCGCGCGGCGTGAAAGGCACGCCGCGCCGCTCCCTGCCGGGCGCTGAACGGGGACCGCCGAAGAGCGGGCGCCGGGCAGCAATGCCGACAAGCCGGAGTGCGCATGAGAGTCTTTGCACAAAAGCGCGGTCAGCTGGCAAGCCCGGCACGCTTCACCCGCGCCCTCCCCGGTGCGTCGGGGTGGATGCCGCGGCCCGGTCCCGACCTGCGGCCCGCGGCGACCCGCTTCGCGCACGACTTCAGCCGGGTGCCCGCGCACGCGCCGGGGACGCCGATCGCGATGGACCGGCCGGGTGATGCGCTGGAACGGCAGGCGGAGCGGAGCGCGGAGCGGGGGATGGCGGCGTCGGAGATGCTCGCCGCGGATGGCGCCGCGCCGCGCGTCCAGCGCGCCTGCGCCACCGCGCCGGCCGCAGGGATGGACCGGGCGCCCGCCAGCGTGCGACAGGCGCTCGCGGTTCCCGGCCGCGGGCTGGAGCCGGCGGTGCGGCGGGACATGGAGCAGCGCTTCGGGCACGATTTTTCGCGCGTGCGCATACACGCGGACGCCGCGGCGGCGCGCTCCGCGCGGGAGATCGCGGCGAGCGCCTACACGGTGGGCCACGACATCGTCTTCGGGGCGGGGGGCTACGCGCCGTCCACGGCTCACGGGCGGCACCTGCTGGCGCACGAGCTGGCGCACACCGTCCAGCAGGCGGGCGCCGCGGGCGGGCCGCGCCTGCAGCGCAAGTGCAACGACGACCTGGGCACGCCCACGCCGGACTGCACGCCCAGCCAGGATGGAGTTTCCGGGTGGCAGTTCCTGTTCGACGTGGGGTGCGACGATCTGCTGCCGGGCGAGGAAGCGAAGATCAAGAAGCTCAAGGTGGGCAGCCGGCTCAAGATTCACGGCTTCGCCAGCCAGGACGGCCCCGCGGCCTTCAACGAGGCGCTCTCGTGCCATCGCGCCAATCGCATCGCCGAGTTGGCGGCCAGGGTGCGCGCGGACTGCCCGGTGATCGGCATCTACAAGCACGGCGAGTCTCCCGTGTCGGCGCCCGGCGTGCCCAGGGATGTCAATCCGCCATCGTTCTGGCGCAGCGTCATCATCCAGGAGGTGCCGCGCGCGCTGGAGTCCGGCGAACGGTGGCTGGACCCGGCCGGGACGATCAACTTTGCCTGGGGCATCCTGCGGCGCGCCAAGGCCGACCCCACGGCCACCAACCTGATGCTGGTGTCGGCCTGGCGCGAGGAGGTAAAGGACTGGCTCACGGGGATCGGCAAGAAGGTGGCGCCGCAGGGCACCAGCATTCAGCTGAGCGCGCAGGACCTGGACGACTACCGGCGGTTCTACGCGTCCGCCGAGCAGCTGTGGATGGAGAGTGACAACCTGCTCGCGCTGCACAAGCACGCCGACGCGGCCAAGGACACCTACACGTCATGGGCGGTGGGCACGGGGAGCGACCAGGGTGACGCGTACCACGTCAAGAAGATTCCACCGGCCAAATACCACGTGGATATCTTTGGCGAGGGATACTTCAAGGGCGCCATCAACATCGGCATGGCGGAACGCACCAGCACCACCGGCATTCACGACTCGCGCGTGCCCAACCTGATCTACCGGAGATTTTCCGGCAGCGACCCCGTTCTCAACAAGCTGCCCATCGCGGACCACACGGCGGACCTGGTCACGTCGGAGAACGGACCCATCGGCATGCCGGGGCTGGCGGACGAAATCGCCCGCATCATCGCGCCGGGCGGCACCATCATCCTCTACAATCCCGCCAGCCAGGAGGACGCGCACGACGAGGTGGCCAGGGCGGTGGGCGGCACGGTCACCGAGGTACGGTCCAACGACGGCGTAGAGACGCTGCAGACCACCATCGTCGCCCCGCCGCGCTGATCGCATGCCCTATCGAGTCGACAGGGATGCGCACGGCGGCTACGCCATCGCCCTGATCGGGGAGCCGCCGTACTGCCACGCGCTGGCGGCCCGCGTGCCCGCCCGCGAGCCGGAGCTGGGCCGCGGATGGTGGCTGGTGCTGGCGTTCGCCGTCTGGAGCGCGCCGGACGTGGCGGCCGTGCAGCACGCGCTGGAGGCGGCGCGGCGCCTGGACGGCGCGGTGAACCTGGGCGTGCGCCCGTACGACGATCCGGCGGAGCTCCAGGCGTGGTGGCCGGAGGCCGACCCCGGCGTCCCCGGTCCGTTCTGGGTCCTGCTGCGCGATGGCGAGGTGGTGCAGTCCCGGACCGGCCGTGTGAATGCGGACGAACTGGAGCGGTGGGTGCGCGCGGGAGCCGGCGGCAGCGAGGATCCTGGCGGAAACGCCGCCACGGCATGATGCGACCCGGCAGCGCGCGGATAGCCGTCACACGGCTCGTGCCCGGCGCGGCGAGGCGGGCTTCCTGCGGCTGGTTGTCGTGGCGTGGCAGATCGCGGGATGCGCGCGGCGGCTGGCGCACGAATGCGGGTTTCCTGGGCCGCTGAGGATGATGGAGATCGACCGCCGGTCTGCCCTCCAGCCCGGGCGGACGGCGGCGAAGAGGCCCGGCCGGCCGCACCTGCGGCGGGCCGGCGTTTTTTTCATCTCCCGGAATGCGCTGATCGGGCAGACGCCGTGTTCGCCGGGCCGGAGACGGCGGGCGCGTAAACGTTCTGATCGGGCCGGCCATCCCACCGGTGCTTTCCCGCACCGGCCGGGACCCCTGCCCGCGAGAGAATCAGATGAAACGTGCCCTGACGCTCTGTACCTGCGTGCTCTTCCATGCGCTGGCCGGATGTGCACCCGCGCCGCGGCCCGCCGCGCGCGTGGCGGACGCCGAGCCCGTCACCATGCGCTTCGATTACGCGGGAGCCGAGGCCATCATGGACGCACTGGAAAAGGACTCGCTTTCCGACGCGGACGTGGACGCGCTGCTCACCATCCACGGCGTGCGCGCGATGGTGGACAACGTCACCCGCTTCGTTCCCGCGGGCGTGCCCGAGTTCCGGCGCGACATCCAGGCGTTCGTGCGGACGAAGCGTGGCGACGAGAACTCGTACTTTCAGCTGGGCGATGCGTGGCGGCAGCGGGAACAGGTGCGGGCGCTGCTCGCGGCCACCCGCCGGGACAGCGCCGCGATCGTGCGCCAGATGCTGTCGCGGCTGGAGCCGTACCGGCCGGACACGGGGCCGCTGGACATCGGCGTGCACTTCGTGGCGGGCGGGGTGAGCGACGGGTTCGCGTTCGAGGACGACCCCCCCGCGTTCTACGCCAACCTGGTCCGGGCCCAGGGGGATCTTCACGGCCTGCTCCTGAACGCCCTCCACGAGACGTATCACGTGATGCAGATGGCGGCGCAGCGGCGGTCCGGCACCTTTGTGGCCTGGATCACGGACGCGTCGGTGCCGCCCGTGGAGCGGCTGCTCGCGGGCACGCTGGTGGAGGGGACGGCGAACCTGGTGGCCGATCCGACCGGCTCCACCGGGCCGGGGCCGGACATGGATCGCGCGCGGGCCCGCTACGCGCGCAACACCGCACCGGCGCGCGTCGCGGAGAACTTCGCGCTCTTCGACCGGGTGCTGCGGGAGGTCGGGGAAGGGAGGATGTCGTGGGACAGCGCCAGCTGGCTGGGCCTGTCGCGGAACAACGACGACCGCTTCTACTTCGTGGGATACGAGATGGCCAGGGCGATCGAACGGTATTGCGGTCCCGCGTGCATCGGCCGGCTGTTCGATGAGCCGCCGGTGGAGTTCTTTCGCAAGTACATCGCGCTGTACCGGGAGCACCCCGAAATCGGCGGACGCTTCTCCGCCGGGACGGAACGCGCCCTCACGCCGGGTGGGTGAGCGCGGCGGACGTTCCCCTTGCGCCATCCCGTGCGCGCGGGCAGCTTGCGGGTGCACCTCGCGCCGTCTGCCATGGCCGTCCGCAACGCCACCAGATGGAGGGAAATCCCATGAAAGTGCTCCCGCTCCTGGTCATCCTGCTCGCGCCCTTCGCCGTGGGGGCGCGGGCGACGCTCGCGGATCCATCCGCCGCCGCCACCTCCCGCGTCGAAGCGAAAGCGTGCGCCGGCGGCACCTGCATCAACGCCTGTCCGTACGGCGGTAGTACGGAGCCGAGCGCCCACGACTGCCAGGCGGCCGGCGGATACGTCGTCGGCACGCCGGACTGCGACGACGGCGGATGCGCCAGCGTCTCCACCTGCGTCTGCTGCGAGTGGTACGGGAAACAGAAGTGATCCACCGGTAATCCGGCAGGGCGGCCATGGCGGGGGTGCAGCGCGCGTGGGCACGGGCGTCGTGCGTCCGGTCCACGTTGCGTACCGTCGTCGTGGAGCGGGACGTGCGGGTCTCCGGGGCGGTGAATTCAGCCCGAGGGTGTTGCCGAACCCGGGCCTGCCTCCGTCCATGGAGTTGATTTCCTGAGGGAGCGCCCTCGCAGAACTCCTTTGCGCGCCGCAGGTTGGGCGCGACCGAAGGATCTACCCAGCGCCGCTGGGAAGCCGCCTTCGTGCAAGGGCGCCGCGTCCCAGTATCGCGGGCGAGATCCTTCGGTCGCCGTCGTGGACCGTGCACCAAACATGGACTTGTGCGGCGGCTCCCTCGAGACAGAGGATGCGGGAGAGGTCCGTCGAGGCGGGCGTGGCACCTGCCCGGGCGAGTAGCTTTCTCGGCCGGCGCCTCGGACTCCTGCACCGGCAAGGATCACGCGGGCGCCTCGCTTCGGAATGAACGGCCGCGGCGCGAGCGACTTCCATCCGGCAGGGTGTGCGTAGCGCCGAATGACTCAGGAAATCAACCGCTGGACCAGAGGGTTTGGCAACGACCTCGGCCCCGGGGACGACATGCATCTCGCTTTCTTTCATGCGCCGTGGTGCGGTGTCTGCCACGAGAAATCGCCCGTCGCCGACCAGATCGCGGCCGACGCGGGGATGGACCTGGCGCGCTGGGACATCGAGGATGACGACGGGCGGGCGGAGGCGGAGCGGCGGCGCATCCGGACGGTGCCCACGCTGGCCCTCATCCACGGCGAGCGCGTGCCGTTCCGGCTGGTCGGGGGGATGATCACCCCGGAAAACGTGCGGCACCTGCTGGCGCAGTTCTCTCCCGATCCAGACGTTTCGCGGTAGCCACCCCGCCGCGAACCGGTCCGGCTGGTGGCGGAAAACATCCCGTTTCGCGATGTGGGCAGCAGCGCGATATTGGTCGCGTGATGATGGCGCGGGCGGGCAATGCCTGCCCCTTCCGGAGCCTCGATGAACAGGGTGCCCATGGGCCGGATCGTTCTCCACCCGGATCATCTCATCGTCCAGTCGCACGGCGAAGAGGAGCCCGTCTGGCCGGGAGGCATCGAAGACCTGGCGCCGTACTTTCTCTATTCTCTCGAGATCGATTCCGCCTTCACGCTGGGGGATCTCTTCCGCCTGCTGGATCGGGACGGCGTGGAGGTTCTCGAAGTGGTGATGCGCGAAGCCGTAACGCCGCTGCTGGACGAGGCGCGGGAGCCCCCGCGGGAAGGCGGGGATCTGCGCGTGGAGTACCTGCGCGTGTACAACACGTACGCGGACGGCGAGATTCTGCGGGAGTTCGACGGCTGGGGCCCGTGGGACGAGCCGTACGACGGTGCCTGGACAAAGGAGCCGGATTATCCCCGCGTGGGGCCGATCAGCGTAGGCCTCACCCCGGTGAACCAGCTGCTGGCCGTTCCGCTGCGGTACGACCCCGCGCTGGTGTTCCGGAATGCCGCGGGCGCGGAGGAGTACAGCACCCGCATCGGCATCACCTTTCTCGAGTTCCTCAAGGCCATCTTCTACGATCTCACGTTCTACGGCCCGCCCGCCCAGCGCGACCAGGTGCGGGCGGACCTGCAGCGCGCCGTGGAGGAGATCGACCGTGGCGAAGCCGGCCTCATCCCCTTTGACGAGGTGATCGCCAGCCTCGAGGAGCGGCCGAACTCGCGGGAGAAGGACTGATGCCGCATGTCGCGTAGTGCACGGGTCGCGTGAAGAAGATCATCCTGCTGTACGGGCTGCTGGGCGGCGTGCTGATCGCCGGACTGAAGCTCATCGAGTACCGCTTCCTGGTGGTGGAGCACTCGGTCGAGATCTACGGCGGCATCGTGGCCCTGCTCTTTTCCGTGCT
>DATABT010000653.1:0-1998 GCA_036259455.1 Longimicrobium sp.
AGCACGGCCTGCGCCCCCGCGGCGGAACAGGGACCGTCAGGCTGGCGGCGCGGCGGGAGGGCGGGTGGCTGCGGCTGGAGGTGGCCGACGACGGCGTGGGGCTGGCGCACGCGCCGCCGGGTCAGGGCACCGGCACGGGGCTGGCCAACGTGCGCCAGCGGCTGCACCAGCTGTACGGGGACCGGCACACCCTGGAGCTCGCGCCCGGGCCGGAGGGCGGCACGGTCGCCCGCATCCGCATCCCCTTCTCCGAGGGTCCGCGCACCGCGCCGGCCGCGGCGACCACCCTGGCCGGGCACGCCGGATGAGCGGCCCCATCCGCGCGCTGATCGTGGACGACGAGCCTCCCGCCCGGGCCGAGGTACGCCGGGTGCTGGCGACGCAGCCGGACGTGGAGGTGGTGGGCGAGTGCGCCAACGGAGCCCAGGCCATCCAGCGCATCCGCGAAGACCCGCCCGACGTGGTGTTCCTGGACATCCAGATGCCGGAGGTGACCGGCTTCGGCGTGCTGCAGGCGGTGGGGGCCCACGCCATGCCGCTGGTGGTGTTCATCACCGCGTACGAGGAGCACGCGCTGCGGGCGTTCGAAGCCCACGCGCTGGACTACCTGCTCAAGCCGTACGACGAGGCGCGCCTGCTCGCGGCGCTGGACCGCGTCCGCGCGCGCCTGCGCGGCCCGGAGCGCAGAGACGACGACGTGCGGCTGCAGGCGCTGGAGGCGTTCCTGCGCCAGGCGCCCCGCGGCTCGTACCCGGAGGTGTTCGCCATCCGCGCGGGCGAGCGGTACCAGGTGGTGCGGGTGGACGACATCCGCTGGATCGAGGCGGAGGGCAGCTACGTCCGCCTGCACCTGGACGCCGGAGACCGGCTGATGCGGCAGTCCATAAGCGAGATGGAGCAGACGCTGCTGGACCCAGCCCGGTTCATCCGCATCCACCGCGGCGCCATCGTCAACCTGTCGCGCATTGTGGCGGTGGAGCCGCTGGGCCGGTCGGAGTACTCGGTGGTCCTGGACGACGGGGCCCAGGTCACGTGCAGCCGCGGCTACCGCAACCAGTTGCGCGAGCGCGTCTTCTTTTCGGGGTGAGCGTGATACCGAATCCGCAAAAGGAATGGCCTCACACGGAGTCAACGGAGTAAACGGAGTTTTCTCGTGCCCTTCCCGAGATCTCTGCCCGTTCGGCGGAGACTTGAAGAGCGGTAGAAACAACTCCGCTAACTCCGTTGACTCCGTGTGAGACTGAGTCTTTTTCCGGATCTGGTATGAGCGGGCCCTGCTCCGGGGTCAGTCGCCGCCGTGCCATGCGCGCGCCTCGGCGAACAGGCGCTGCAGATCGTCGCGGTCGCGGGTCGTCATTGCGCGCTGGATGCCGGCGAGCCGGGCCACCATCATGGCAACGGCCGCGGTGAGGGCGTCGGCGTTATCGATCAGGATGTCGGCCCACATCCCAGGATCGCTGCCGGCCAGGCGCGTGACGTCGCGGCCGCCGGGGCCCAGCTCGGCGCGTGGCGTGCCGCTCTGCGCGAGACTCAGCGCGAGCGCTGTGGAGACGGCCTGCGGCAGGTGGCTGGTCCGCGCGAGCCGCTGGTCGTGCTGCTCGGCATTCATCACCTCCGGCCGCGCGCCGACCATCGTCCACAGCGCGGACGCCAGGCGCATGGCGTCGCCGCTGCTGGATGAGGTGGGGCAGATAAAGACGCGCGCATCGGCGAACAGGCCCTGGCGGGATGCACCCCACCCGCTGCGGTGATCGCCGGCAAGCGGATGCGATCCTACAAACCGGGTCCCAAGCCCCAACGACTCGGCGGCGCGGACGATGGACGTCTTGGTGCTCGCCACGTCGGTGATCAGGTGCGCGGATTCCAGGAGGGGAGCAAAATCACTCAACAGCTTGGGCGCGGCGAGCACCGGAACGGCGAACACCGCCGCGTCAGCGGGACCTGCGCGGCCCGGATGATCGACCAGCGCGTCGTGCACCGCGCCTGCCTCCACCGCTG
>DATABT010000654.1:0-4049 GCA_036259455.1 Longimicrobium sp.
GCCATGAGCGTGGGTGAGTAGATTTCTCAGTCGGCGCAACAAGATCCTGCATGAGGCAAGTCCTCGTGGGCGCCTCCTTCGAAATGACAGCTCACGGCGCAGACTTCGTGCGTGCAACGAAATCCGCGATGAACCAAAAAATGAGCACGACGCGCGGGAGCGCGTTGTACGTCAGCGGCTTACCGCGAAACTGGCCGCGAGGTGGCGGATTCGATGGGATTGGCGGCGGGCGCAGGGTGTTTAGGTTGGAGGACAAGATCACGAGGTGCGGATCGAAAGGATCACGAGAATCATCCGGGCGTGCCGCCTGTCGATCCACGATATCTCGCGCATCGAGACGGGGGGCGATCCACCGCTGCCGCGCTTCGACATGCCGCTGGAGCTCGGAATGTTCCTGGGGGCGAAGGCGTTCGGGAGCAGAGAGCTGAAGAGAAAGGCCGGCGTTGTGCTGGATGCCGAACCGTACCGCTACCGCTCACGTTTGGGGACCTGACCCAGCTCAGCCTCGGCTATATCACGTCGTAGCGGCCCGCCACACTATCGCTTCCTGTACCCCGACTCCGAAGTCCGCCTGTGCAATCCGCCCGGGCGAACTTCATGGCGTTCCGGCCGCGGTTTGGACCACCCGGGAGAGTGCCGGCCCATCAACCTCCCAAGCCCATGCCTCGCCTCGCGTTATGGCCAACGCACCGTCCCTCGCCCCACCCGATCGGGGAGGGGCTCCCGCCACACCGGACGCAGGCGGCTACCGCACAGGAAGCGTGATGAACGACATCCTGAGGTGTGTGAGCGGTGCTCATGGAATCACTGTTGCTAAACAGACATCGCGACCCCGTCCGCACCGCCCGCGGAGGGGCCGCCGCGCGTCCGTCGCGCGCGGGGGAATGACGGCATCCAGGAGCACGTGAACACCTGACGAGGGAAAGGACACCCGCATGACGGCAGTACTGGACAAGGCGCCGGAGGTATCGGGCGTTCAGGTGCTGGGCGAAGGAAACGGAACCAGGGCGCGGGTCCTCACCCGCGAGGCGCTGGAGTTCGTCGCCGGACTGCACCGCCGCTTCAACGCGCGCCGCATGGAGCTGCTGGCCGCGCGCGACGAGCGGCAGGCGTGGCTGGACGCGGACGGCGAGCCCACGTTCCTCCCGGAGACGGCGCACGTCCGCGAGAGCGAGTGGACGGTGGCGCCCTGCCCGGCGGACCTGCAGGACCGGCGCGTGGAGATCACCGGGCCCACGGACGCCAAGATGGTGATCAACGCCCTCAACTCGGGGGCAAACTGCTTCATGGCCGACTTCGAGGACGCGCTCTCGCCCACGTGGAAGAACGTGCTCGAGGGCCAGGCCAACCTGATGGACGCCGTCCGCCGCACGCTCTCGCTGGACGCGGGCGGCAAGCAGTACCGGCTGAACGAGACGCTGGCGACGCTCATCGTCCGGCCGCGCGGGTGGCACCTGCCGAAGCGCCACGTGCTGGTGGACGGCGAGCCCATCAGCGCGTCGCTGTTCGACTTCGGCCTCTTCTTCTTCCACAACGCCAGGGAGCAGCTCGCGCGCGGGAGCGGGCCGTACTTCTACCTCCCCAAGCTGGAGAGCCACCTGGAGGCGCGGCTGTGGAACGACGTCTTCAACGCCGCGCAGGACGCGCTGGGCATTCCGCGCGGGACCATCCGCGCCACGGTGCTCATCGAAACCATCCTGGCCGCGTTCGAGATGGACGAGATCCTGTACGAGCTGCGCGACCACGGCGCGGGGCTCAACGCGGGCCGGTGGGACTACATCTTCAGCGTCATCAAGAAGTTCCGTAACCGCGGCGACTTCGTGCTCCCGGACCGGGCGCAGGTGACGATGGCCGTGCCGTTCATGAAGTGCTACGCGGAGCTGCTGGTAAAGACCTGCCACCGCCGCGGCGCGCACGCCATGGGCGGCATGGCCGCGTTCATTCCCAGCCGCCGCGACGCCGAGGTCAACGAGCGCGCGCTTACCAAGGTGCGCGAGGACAAGGCGCGCGAGGCGGGGCAGGGCTTCGACGGCACCTGGGTGGCGCATCCGGACCTGGTCCCCGTGGCCCGGGCTGAATTCGACAGGATTCTGAACGAAAGGCCCAACCAGAAGGACGTGAAGCGCGACGAGGTGAACGTGAAGCCGCACGCGCTGCTGCAGACGGGGATCGTGGGCGGGCAGATCACCGAGGCCGGCGCGCGGCTCAACGTGAACGTGGCGCTGCAGTACATCGAGCAGTGGCTGATGGGGAACGGCGCGGCCGCCCTGCACAACCTGATGGAAGACGCCGCCACCGCCGAGATCAGCCGCGCGCAGCTGTGGCAGTGGATCCGCCACCGCTCGCCCATCCAGGGCGACGGCGACGGGGACGGCTTCTTTACCCCCGACGACTACATCCGCCTGCGGGACGAAGAGATGAAGGCGCTCCGGGCGGAGCGCGAAGACACGCGCTGCCTGGAGCAGGCGTGCGAGCTGCTGGACGAGCTGGTGCTGAACGACGAGTTCATCCCGTTCCTCACCCTTCCGGCGTACCAGGTCCTGAACTGAACGCATCGACACCGCACAACGGAGACGCACCCATGCACGAGAGCTTCGACGCGCAGGTCAAGGACCTGAACATAAAGTGGATGACGGACCCCCGCTGGCAGGGAATCACCCGCCCGTACACGGCGGAAGAGGTGGTTAAGCTGCGCGGATCGCTGCGGGTGGAGCACAGCATTGCCCGGCACGGCGCGGACCGGCTGTGGAAGGCGCTGCACGCGGCCGAGCCCGTGCGCACCTTCGGCGCGCTGACCGGCGCCCAGGCGGTGCAGATGGTCAGGGGCGGGCTGCAGGCCATCTACCTGAGCGGCTGGCAGGTGGCGGGCGACAACAACCTCAGCGGGCAGACCTACCCCGACCAGTCGCTCTACCCGTCCAACAGCGTTCCCGCCGTGGTAAAGCGGCTGAACAACGCGCTGATGCGGGCAGACCAGGTGGAGTGGGCGGAAAAGGGCGAGGCGCAGCACGACTGGATGGTGCCCATCGTCGCGGACGCGGAAGCGGGCTTCGGCGGGCCGCTGCACGCGTTCGAGCTCACGAAGCAGATGGTCGAGGCGGGCGCCGCGGGCGTGCACTTCGAGGACCAGCTGGCGTCGGAGAAGAAGTGCGGCCACCTGGGCGGCAAGGTGCTCGTCCCCACCTCCGCCTTCGAGCGCACGCTGATCGCCGCGCGGCTGGCGGCGGACGTGCTGGACGTGCCCACCATCCTCATCGCCCGTACGGACGCCGACAGCGCGACGCTGCTGACCAGCGACGTGGACGAGCGCGACCGCGAGTTCATCACCGGCGAGCGCACGGCGGAGGGGTACTTCCGCGTGCGCGGCGGCCTGGAATCCGCCGTGGCACGGGCCAGGGCGTACGCGCCGTACGCGGACCTGCTGTGGATGGAGACCAGCACGCCCGACCTGGAGGAGGCGCGCCGCTTTGCCGAGGCCGTGCACGCGGACTTCCCGGGCAAGATGCTGGCGTACAACTGCTCGCCCAGCTTCAACTGGAGCAAGCACCTGGACGCCTACACCATCGCCAGGTTTCAGCGCGAGCTGGGCGCGATGGGGTATCGCTTCCAGTTCATCACGCTTGCGGGGTGGCACCTCATCAACCTGCACACCTTCGCGCTGGCGCGCGCGTACGGCGAGCAGGGGATGCCCGCGTACGTCGAGCTGCAGGAGCAGGAGTTCGGGCTGGAGCAGGCGGGTTACACCGCCACAAAGCACCAGCGCGAGGTGGGCGCGGGCTATTTCGATCAGGTGCTGATGACGGTCACCGCCGGGCAGGCTTCCACAGCGGCGCTGGAAGGCTCCACGGAGCAGGCGCAGTTCGCGTGATCTGAAGGCGGCTTCATGCCGGGGACGCGGGGAGAAAGGTAGAGAGACATCTGAGCTGGTCCGTCAAGCATGAAGGCGCGCGTCAGGCTGTCTGGGCGCTCAGCCGCTTCACCAAGGGTGAGTGCCGTGCCCACAGCCCTTGGATGTAGCGTGCCTCATCGTAAACGGTGTTCTCTTTCCA
>DATABT010000655.1:0-4994 GCA_036259455.1 Longimicrobium sp.
GCCGCGCGCGAGCTGCTGGCCAGGCGCCGCTGCGCCGGCGGCAGCGCGGCCAGGCGCGTCCGCAGGTCGCTCTCGCTCAGCCGCCCGCGGGTGCGCGTAGCCGGCAGCCGTTCCGCCGCGTTCACGTTTCCTCGCTCAGCGGCGTTCGCCGCTGCGCTGGACGAGCGTTTCTCGGTCCGCCCACTCGCGTTCCCGGAGTTGCCGCGCGACGACTCGCGCGCGTCATCGGACCCGCGGCCGCCCCCGCGATTGTCGTCGTTGCGCGCGGCTCCGCTGTTTCCGGGGCCGTTGCCGCTGGAGCTGCGCGCCGACTGCCCGCCACCGCTCCCGCGCGCGGGGCGCGCGTCGTCATCGCTGCCGCCGGAGCGGCCGCGGCTCTCACGCGCCTGGCCGCCACCACCGCCCTGGCCGCGTCCACTGCCGCGTGCCTCGCTGCCTCCGCCGCCCTGGCCGCGTCCACCGCGGGCTTCCTGCCCGCCACCGCCGCCCTGGCCTCCGCCCTGCCCCTTGCCCTGCTGCATTACGCCCAGCGCGGCATCGTCATCCGCCGCGGGCGCGGCCGTGGCCGGCTGCACCGCACCCGCGGTGAGCGCCAGCGCCGCCAGCATTGAAAGCAATCTGCTCATTCCGTCATCTCCGGTCCTCGGTGTCCAGCTATCGGCGGCCCCCACAGGCAAACACCCTGCCGCACCGCCGTTTGGACCTATAGACGATGGACCGGACCCGCGGGTCATCGCGGAATGTCGCCGGTGATCGCGGATCATCGCCGGTCATTGCGGATACCACGGTGTCGCGGATGTCGTGGGCCCCGCCGCCACCACGGGTTGAAACCCGCGGCCAGGACTGCCATAAGCCCCGCCCCGGGCGCGCTGCGCCTGCCCGGCGGGGCTTCACCTGATCGCCCCGGCAGAATCCGCGCTTCGTCGCCACTTTCTTACGTCGCAAGGTTGTCATCCATCACCCCGCCCCCCGGGTTGGGAGGGGTCGACCGCCGTCGCGAGCAACGAGAAGGCCGGTCGGGGGAGAGGGCCCGCCCCGGCGCCAAGAACAGCGAACAACGACAGACGGGGGCGGCTCCCCTCCATCCGGGAACCGCCCCGCCGTTCACTCCTTCACCCCTTCACACCCCCTCACCCCTCACCCTCACCGGCCCGCCACCACGGCACGCGGCGAGTAGTTGATCCGCCGCGCCTCGCGTATCGTCCCGCCGTCCAGCCGGCCTTCGACGATCTCGTAGCCCAGGAGGGCAAAGATGCGGCCGCGCAGAAAGAGCGGGCGGGCGTTGCCGTACCAGTCCACGCAGCTGGCCTTGCACCCGTCATCCACCGACTCGCCCGCGCTGGCGGCCAGCTCGCCCAGTTCCTCGAAGCGCTGCGGGAGGTTGCGCAGGAACAGAATGCTCGCGGAGCCCTCGCGCAGGTGCGCGTAGCCGGGCTCGCCGGGGCCGCGAATGGGCAGGCCCAGGATGCCGCTGTCGCGCCCGACCGGCTTGTAGAAGAAGCCGTGGCTGCGCAGCTCGCCCTGCGACGCGCCCGCGCTCACGTACCGCTGCGCCAGCGCCGGCCGCTCGCCCAGCCGCACCGCGCTGAAATGCAGGTTCTGACCGTCGGTGCCCACGATCACCGCGTCGCCGCCCATGGCCTCGATGCGGTCCACGCCGTGCGGCAGCGGCAGCGCCGTCGCGGGGCCCTCCACCCACGGCACCGCGTACAGCGTCGCGCCGCTGCGCCGCTCGGGCGGGCCCCATCCGCTCCCCGTGCCGTACAGCAGGTAGTCGCCCACGAAGCGGTTCTGAAAGGTGTACCCCTCCGGCGACGGCAGCTCGCGGTAGCTCTGCGCCGGGGCCGACGCGCCGCCGTCGCCAAAGCTCTCCAGCGACAGCCGCAGCAGCGAGGTGGCGCCGCCGGTGGTCTCGCCGTGCCACATCCCGTCGCCGTCCGCGCCGGCGCGGACGAGGACGTTGATGTGCCGGTCCTCGCTCTCCAGAAACGAGAACTGGTCCACGGGGCTGCCGCGTACGGCCAGCGCGCTGGGCCCGCCGCCGTCCAGCGGAATGCGGTACAGCATCGACTCCGCGCCCTGCTCGCGCTCGCGCCGCACCCAGTCGCTCACCCACACGTACACGGCGCCGGACGACACGTAGAACACGCGCCCCGGGGGCCCCAGCACGGCCGTGCCGCGGCACGCCATCTCCGCCGTCTCCAGGTCGCAGACGGTCACCGTGTGCAGCGCGAGTCCGCTCCCCGCGTCCATCGGGCGGCCCGGCTGGTAGACGCGCGTGGCGGGGAGGATGCGCTGAAACTCCTCGTCCCTGGCGCCGCGGTGCCAGCGCCGCATGGCGGGGAACCCCTCGAACGGGTCGTCCTCGCGCAGCCCCAGGTACAGCGGCGTGTAGAAGATCAGCTTGCCGTCCACCAGGCGGCTGGCGTAGTTGCGCGACGAGTAGTAGTCGTTGGACCGCAGGTGATAGGTGGACCGGTGCTCCAGCCGCCCGTCGGGATGGATGCGGAACAGCCCCACCTCCGTGCCGCCGCGCGCGTAGCTGAACCCGATGACGACGACGGCGTCGCCGCTCACCAGCAGCTCGTCGTACCAGCTGGCGCTGGGGTCCACGTCCGGCCCGAACGCATCTACCGCGCTCACCGGCTGCAGCGCGCTGCCGCCGATGGAAACGGTGAACAGCCGGCCGCGGCGCAGCATCACCAGGTAGTCGCCGTGCACCTTTACGATGCCGCCCTCGTCCACCCCGGCGTGCTGCACGTTGGTGACGGATTCCTCGCCCGGCGCGGCCCGCTCCGACGCGTCCTGCGCCACGCTGGCCGCCGCCTCCGGCTCGGGTGAAGCCGTCGCGGCCACCGCGCCCTCGTCATGCTCGCGGCGGTACCGCTCGCGCCGCTCCCTGGCCAGCCGCCGCAGGTACCCGTCCAGCTCCGCCTCCGACGTGAAGGCGGGGAGCGTCCGCGGTTCCGGGGTCGTGGGGATGCCGGTGCGGCCGGGCGATTCCGCGCACGCCACGGCGGCCGCGATACATGCAAGGGTCGCGAAGACCATGACTCTCTTCATCTTACCACCCCCGTCGGTTGAGGAGTGCGTCCTGCCGGTCGTTCGGGGGTGGAACGCACGCGCGCGCCGCGCTCTGACGCACCTTCGCGGTGCGGGGGAAAGATCTGCGGGATTTCGATGCGGCGGATTCCGCGCGAAGATCCACCCGTGAAGCCGGTGAGACGGGCAACGCCGGCGGCCGCGAATCCGCCCGATTGCCGCACGTCACAAGAAGCTTGTGTACGGCATATCTTCGGTGCAGATTGGCGGCGGATGGACCGGCCGTTTGCGCGGGATGCGCCCTGCCGCCCAGGCACGTTCATGCGACGCTTCTTCCTCGCCGCACCCCTCCTCCGCCGCGCCCGGGTGGCGGCACTCGTCGCGCTCGCGGTCCCGGCGGTGCTCCCCGCGCAGGCCATTGGCGTCGGCGTGGGGTTCGGGGTGGGGACGCGCACCGGGCTCACCGTCTCCATCGGCGCGCAGGTGACCGACGCGGTGCAGCTGGTGTGCAAGGGCGGCGGACTGCCGTTTCTGCCCAGCAGCCTCAGCTGCGGCACGCACCTGTACGTCCTGGACGACGAGGACCGCTTTGTCGTGGCGGAGGTCGGCATGCTGGCGCCGCCGCCCCCCTACGACCGCGGCCCGCGCCAGGAGACGCGCTGGGTGTTCGTGCAGGGAGGCCTGGGCGTGCGCGACCACGAGCTGCCGGACGACGACGACGACGGCCTTCCCGAGTATCCGCGCTGGATCAACCTGAGCTGGTCCGGCGGAGTGAGCCTGGTCGTCGCGCGCATCCGGACCGACGTCATCCAGTCGGCGGAGGGCGACTTCACGCGCGAGCGGCACGCGCGGCCCGCGCTCTGGCCGCTCTTTTTTGCCGACGGGCAGATGGAGATCTACCTCCCCGGCCGCGACTGCGCGAAGTGCGGCGGCCGCCCGGAGTCCATCCCCTGATCCTCACCTGCTTCCTCATCCCTCGAACCCGGAGTTGCATCATGGGCGCCCGAGATCCCCGCTTCGACGCGTACATCGGCAAGGCCGCCGATTTCGCGAAGCCCATCCTCACGTACCTGCGCGAGGTGGTCCACGAGGCCTGCCCCGACGTGGAGGAGAAGATCAAGTGGAGCTCGCCGCACTTTGACTACCGCGGTCCGCTCTGCCACATGGCGGCCTTCAAGCAGCACTGCGCGTTCGGGTTCTGGAAGGGCGCGCTGGTGCTGGAGCAGGCGGGCGGCCGCGCCGACGAGGCGATGGGCCACTTCGGGCGCATCACCTCGATCGACGACCTGCCGCCGCGCGAGGTGCTGATCGGCTACATCCACCAGGCCATGCGGCTTAACCAGGAGGGGGTAAAGGCGCCCGCCCGCAAGCAGCCGGACCAGCCGCGCCCGGAGCTGGAGGTGCCGGACGACCTGACCGCCGCGCTGGAGGCCAACGAGGCGGCACTGACCACCTTCAACCGCTTCAGCCCCAGCCACCGCCGCGAGTACCTGGAGTGGATCACGGAGGCGAAGACCGACGCCACCCGCCAGAAGCGCCTGCGGCAGGCCGTGGAGTGGATGGCCGAAGGCAAGTCGCGCCACTGGAAGTACGCGCGGTCGTGATCGAACGGCGCGCGCGTGGCGTTCGGGAGTGGATGATCCGATCGCGGGATCGGGTTGCGGGCGGCGGTAGATGGCACCCGCCTCGCGGAGCGGATGTTCGCGATCACGAGCGGAGCGATCGCCGGACGGTCATCGCGCGTCCCGCCCAGGAGCGAATGGATTCGCCGCTGGAAACTCGCGAAATCCGCGTTCACGGACCGAAAGGGGATCCGGCGCACCTCCGTCGATCGTCACCGCGCAGGCGGGGAATTTCTTGACCCAGCGGGAGTGAAGACGCGTGACTCTTGCGCCGCGGCCTGCCGGAAACGACAGTTGGCGATGCAGGAGGCACCCGCAGCCGGATCCACC
>DATABT010000656.1:0-3346 GCA_036259455.1 Longimicrobium sp.
CCGGGACGTGCGGCCAGCCATGAGCGTGGGTGAGTAGATTTCTCAGTCGGCGCAACAAGATCCTGCATGAGGCAAGTCCTCGTGGGCGCCTCCTTCGAAATGACAGCTCACGGCGCAGACTTCGTGCGTGCAACGAAACCCGCGATGAACCAAAACCCCGCAAACTCCGCGAGGCTTCAGCTGCTCGCGGCTGGCCCCGGTGCACCCCGGCGCCGTGCGGGTGAACGGGTCCGCGCCGGCGGGCATTACCTGGCGGGGCCAATGAGATCACGGTCGAGGTTGCCGAGCAGTACATGGTGGACTCCGCCCCCGGAGAGTTCGGGCAGAGGATGAAGCTCTCGACCGCCCTCCTGATGTTTCAGGCGGGCGAGGTCTCCGCTGGCGCCGCCTGCGAGCTCGCCGGGATCGACCGCTGGACGTTCGCCGCAGAATGCACGCGGCACAGCATTCCGCTCATCGCCTACGAGCCGGGCGAGCTCGAGGAAGAGGTCCGGAGGGTGGAAGCCCTTCTCCGCTGATGCTGATGGTTGCGGACTCGTCTCCGCTCGTGGCGCTCGCGACCATCGAGGCGCTGGACCCGCTGGATCAGCTCTTCGACGAAGTTCGGGTACCGCCGGGGTGGAGAGCGAGCGACTGGTGCCTGGCAAGCCGATTCCCTCGCGCCGCGGAAGTTTCTTGAAGGAAGGGTCGTCCCCGTCGACCTGCAGCGGTACGTCATCGCCGCGCCCGGGCTGGACAGGGGTGAACTGGAGGCGATGGCGCTCTACGAGGAGCTTTCGGCCGACCAGCTGCTCGTAGACGATGAGCGCGCCCGAAAGATCGCCAGACTCAACGCCATTCAGGTCGCGGGCAGCGTCGGCGTTCTGCTGCTCGCGAAACGCGCTGGACGGGTCAACGCGATCAAGCCGCACATCGCCGCCGTGCAGTCCGCCGGGATCCACATGAGCACGGCTCTCGTCCGCGACGCACTCCGGCTGGCGGGAGAGTAGATCGCGTCCTGTCCAGTTCCACGTACTGCTGGGGCGACAACACGTATGGAGCTTTGGCAACGGCGGCACGCACCGAGCGGTGACAGGCCGGCTCGGCCGCTATCTGAACTGACCTGTTCCATCCAGACGCGTTGACCCGGGGCGGGGGCAGGCTTACACTTGCCTGCGTCGCGTCATCCGTTCATCCCTCCCACGGAACTCCACCCGCATGCGCATCCCCATCCGCATTGCCGGCGCGCTGGCCGCGCTGGCGCTGTCGTCCGCGCCCGCCGCCGCGCAGGGCCGCTGGCTCGTCTCCTACCCGGAGGCGCAGGACCCCATGTTCGCGGCCATGCAGCAGATGTTCGCGCAGCAGGACATCCTTTCCAGCATGGTCGATCCGCTCAACGAGTTCTTTCCCGTCTCGCGCGACGTGACGGTGGAGCTGGCGGAGTGCGGCGAGGCGGGCGCGTACTACCACGCCGAGCGCCCCGCCGTGCAGATGTGCTACGAGCTGCTGGTGGAGCTGGCCGAGGAGCTGATGAACGACGCGGGGGGCGACGACCAGCTGTTCGTGGGCGCGTTCGCCTTCATCCTGCTGCACCAGGTGGGGCATGCCTTCGTGGACCTGATGGACCTGCCCGTGAACGCCCCGCCCGAGGAAGCCGCCGATCAGCTGGCCGCGGTGATGGTGGGCTTTGCGCAGGACGAGCTGCAGGCCGCCGCCGAGGGCGCCGTGGCGCTCAACGAGCTGGCGATGGACTGGGAGAACCCCGGCTCCGGCCGCACCGCCCTCAGCGGCCGCCGTCTGGAGAACCTGCTCTGCCTGCTGTACGGCACCAACCCGGACGCGCACGCCTGGGTGGTGGACGACGGCTACCTCCCCTCGGGCCGCGCGGGCGACTGCGAGGAGCGTTTCGAGGAAGTCTCGGCCGAGTGGGTCGAGATGCTGGCCGAGCACGTCTCGGACTGATTCCGGCTTCGCGGATGAGGATCGGTGGATGACGAACGGCCCGCGGCGCCCCCGCGGGACGTCTCTCGTTCTACGCGGGGACTCGCGGATGCGGACCATCGGCCGCAGATTCATTCCACCGGATGAGGCCGATCGTACGAAAACGAGAGCGGAGAAAGACAGATGGTCGCGATCCCTTCGACGATGCTGGAGCTGGGCACCCGGGCGCCCGACTTCGCGCTGCCGGACACGGACGGGCGCACCGTGTCGCTGGCGGACTTCGCGGGCGCGCCGGCGCTGCTGGTGATGTTCCTGTCCAACCACTGCCCGTACGTAAAGCACCTGCGCGGCGCCTTCGCCGGCCTGGCGCGTGACTACGAGCCGCGCGGCGTGGCCATCGTAGGCATCATGTCCAACGACGTGTCGCGCTACCCCGCGGACGCGCCGGAGCGCATGCGCGAGGAGCGCGCGGCGTGGGGATGGACCTTTCCGTACCTGTACGACGAGGCGCAGGACGTGGCCCGCGCGTACCGCGCCGCCTGCACCCCCGACATCTTTCTGTTCGACGGCGAGCGGCGCCTGGTGTACCGCGGCCAGTTCGACGACAGCCGCCCGTCCAACGGCATCGCGCCGACGGGCGCGGACCTGCGCGCCGCGCTGGACGCCGTGCTGGAGGGCCGCCCCGTGCCCGCGGAGCAGCGCCCCAGCATCGGCTGCAACATCAAGTGGAAGCCCGGCCACGAGCCCGAGTGGTTCGGCTGACCGGCGAGGCCTGTCGCCTGACCAGGCCTCGGAAAAGACGACGTCATCCTGGGTCATTCGGCGCTGCGCGCACCCTGTGGGATGAACGTCGCTCGCGCCGCGGCTGTCATCTCGAAGGAGGCGCCCGCTTGATCGCTGCCGGTGCAGGAGCCCGTGGCGCCCACTGAGAAATCTGGTTCTTCGTCGATTTTGTTGCAGGTAAACAGATCCGACGCCGAACTGTCATTTCGAAGGAGGCGCCTGCACCGAACTCAGCCCGTGCAGGATTCCCATGGCGCCGACTGAGAAATCTACTCATCCGTGCTGGTGATCCGGCCCACGGCCGGTCCTCGACCCGCTTCTGTGCGGCGCATCGGAGGCGGGTCCCGGGACGTGCGGCCAGCCATGAGCGTGGGTGAGTAGATTTCTCAGTCGGCGCAACAAGATCCTGCATGAGGCAAGTCCACGTGGGCGCCTCCTTCGAAATGACAGTTCGGCGTCGGGTCTGTTTACCTGCAACAAGATCGACGAAGAACCTTCTTTGGGCTCATCGCGGATTTCGTTGCAACGCGAGGTCCACGCGCCGTGAACTGTCATTTCGAAGGAGGCGCCGCGGGGACTTTGCCCATGCAGGATCTTGTTGCGCCGACTGAGAAATCTACTCACCCACGCTCATGGCTGGCCG
>DATABT010000657.1:0-8094 GCA_036259455.1 Longimicrobium sp.
CCTCCGCGTCCTCCGCGCGATCCCGTTCCGGCGGATCAGGCCAGGGTCACGCCGGTACGGGGGCGGGGCCCTCGGCGACGGGTTCGGGCTCGGGCTCCACGGCCGGAGGCGCGGCGTCGGCGGGCTTCGCGACGATCGGCACGTTCTCCTCCGCGCCGTAGAAGCTGGGCACCAGCGCGAACACCGCCGTCACCGCCATCAGCAGAATTCCGCCCAGGATCAGCATCAGCCCGATCCCCCGCCCGGGGCCGGTCCCGATCACCTGGCCGATGGAGTTCGCCAGCGGGCCGCCCTCCATCAGCAGCGGCCTGAAAACGCGGTCCGCGATGGGGCCGGCCGCCAGGTACGCAATGGGCTGCGTGGACCACGACGTCACCTGGATGGCGGCCACGGCGCGCCCCTGCACGTCCGGCGCAATGCGCGGCAGCCAGATGCGCGCGAAGCAGCCGTTCAGAATGGGCAGGCCGAAGCAGAGCAGCGCGAGCATGAAGGCGATGGTCCCCACGTTGGGGAGCAGGCCCATCCCCATCATTCCCACGCCCGCGCCCACGCCGCCGCCCAGCATTCCCAGTACGCGCCGCTGGGGCCCGCCCCACGCCGTCATCACCATGCCGCCCGCCAGCATGCCCACGCCGTACGCCGCGGCCACCGTGCCCATCCCCGCCGCGTTGCTGAAGCTGAGCACCAGCGGCGGGAACAGCACCCACACGAAGCTGAGAATGAAGTTCACCCCGGCAAAGTAGGTGAGGTGCGCGCGCAGCGCGGGGAACTGCCACACGTACTGCCAGCCGTACTTGGCCTCGCGCAGGATGGAGCCGGCGGCCTGGCGCGCCGCCTCGGTGCGCGGCACGGCCGGGAACTTGACCGCCGCAAGGCACCCCAGCGCGGCGAAGAAGGTGATGAAGTCGATCAGGAACACGGCGCCCAGCCCAAGGGTCAGCACCAGTACGCCGCCCAGCAGCGGGCCGGTGATCTGCTGCGCCGAGCGGGCCATGCTGTTCATTCCGCTGGCGCGCCCCAGGTGCTGCTCGGGCACCAGCAGCGCGAGCATGGAGCCCCACGCGGGGCCCTGGAACGCCTGCGCGGTGGCGCTGATGGCCACGGCGGCGCAGATGTGCCACACCTCCAGCCGGTCTGCCCAGTAGAGCAGCGCGACCGACAGCGTGCCCAGCGCCGCGACGGTGTCCGCCGCGATCATGGTCCTGCGCCGGTCCCAGCGGTCGGCCACCACGCCGGAAACCAGGGAGAACAGGATGCCCGGCAGCATGCCGAAGAAGAGCACGATGCCGTAGGCCGTGGCGTTGCCGGTCTGCTGCAGCACCCAGACGGAGAGCGCGAACTGCGTCATGCCCGTGCCGATCATGGACACGAGCTGGCCGAACCACACCGTGGCGAAGGTGCGCATGCCGGGGGGGAGAGAAGTCAGCTTCATCGCGGGTCTTGCCTTCAGAGGTACGGGGTGATGGAAGTCGGTGGAGATCGGTCGTCGTTCAGCCGGCGCGGCCCTGGCGCGCGGCCAGGCGCTGCGAGGCCTGCCCGCCCTGCACCCGCGGCGCGGCGCGCCCGGCGTCGGGGTCGCCGGTGAGCCATGCGGCCTGCGTGGCCACGGTGGTGTGCCGGAACAGCTCCAGCAGGGGCACGTCGCGCCCCAGCCACTCCGCCAGCCTGGCGTTCACCTGCGCCAGCAGGAGCGAGTGTCCGCCCACGTTGAAGAAGTTGTCGTCCACGCCCACCTCCTCCACGCGCAGCACGTCGCGCCAGATGGCGGCGATGGTCTTTTCCGCCGGCGTCCGCGGGAGCACGCGGACGGTGTCACCGGGCCGCGCGGCGGCTTCCGGCGCGGGGAGGGCGCGGCGGTCGATCTTGCCGTTGGGCGTCAGCGGCAGCCGGTCGACCGTGACGAAGGCGCCGGGGACCATGTAGTCCGGCAGCCGTTCGGCGAGCGCCGCCCGCAGCGCGTCGGCCGTGGGCGCGCCGCCCTCCTCCGGCACCACGTAGGCGACCAGCCGCGCGTCGCCGGCCACGTCTTCACGGACGAGCGCGACGGCCTGGCGTACGCCGGGCTGCGCCGCCAGCGCGGACTCGATCTCGCCCAGCTCGATGCGGAAGCCGCGCAGCTTGACCTGAAAGTCCACGCGCCCCAGGAACTCCAGCGCGCCGTCCGTCCGCCGCCGCACGCGGTCGCTGGTGCGGTAGAGGCGCGCGCCGGGCTTCGCCGCGAACGGGTCGGGGACGAAGCGCTCGGCCGTGAGCGACGCGCGCCGCAGGTAGCCGCGCACCACGCCGTCGCCGCCGATGTACAGCTCGCCGGGAATGCCGGCCGGGCACGGCTCCATCCCGGGGTCCAGCACGTACAGCTGCGTGTTGGCGATGGGATGGCCCAGGCGAACGGCGTCCGCGGATTCCACCTGCTCCACCGCGGACCAGATGGTCGTCTCCGTCGGGCCGTACAGGTTCCACAGGGCGCGGCCGCGGGGGATGAGCTCGCGCGCCAGGTCCGCCGGCAGCGCTTCGCCGCCGCAGAGGATGGAGAGATTCGCATCCCCCGCCCACCCGCTCTGCACCAGCATGCGCCAGGTCGCGGGCGTGGCCTGCATCACCGTCGCGCGCTCGGCCTGCAGCAGCCGCGACAGGCGCGCGGGATCCAGCCCCTCCTCGCGCGCGGCGACGACGACCTTCGCGCCGCTGACGAGCGGGAGGAGGAGCTCGAGGACGGCGATGTCGAAGGAGAGGGAGGTGACGGCGACGAGCACGTCATCCGCCGTCATCCCCGGCTCGCGGCGCATGGACTCCAGGAAGTTGGCCACGCCCCGGTGCGGCACCATCACCCCCTTGGGCCGCCCGGTCGAGCCGCTGGTGTAGATGACGTAGGCCAGCGCGTCCGCGTCCACATCCACCGGAACCGCAATCCCCCGCTCCGCTGACAGGTCGACGCGGTCGATGACGACGGTGCGCGCCGCCGTCCGCGGAACGTCATTCGCCGATGCCGCGTCGGTGAGGACGACGACGGGGCCGGAATCTTCCAGCATGCAGGCGCGGCGGTCCCCGGGATACGCGGGATCGATCGGAACGTACGCCGCGCCCGCCTTCCACACCGCCAGCATCGCCACCAGCAGCGAGGGCGAGCGCTCCATCGAAATCGCCACCAGCGACTCCGCGCCCACGCCCAGCGCGCGCAGGTGATGCGCGAGGCGGTTGGCCGCATTCTCCAGCTCCGCATAGGTCAGCGACGCGCCGGCACCGGAGACGGCCACCGCGTGCGGCGTCCGCGCGGCCTGCGCGGAGACCAGCGCGTGCACGGCGAGGGCGGCGTACTCCGCCTCCGTCCGGTTCCACCCCGTCAGCCACTCCTCGCGGTCCGTCTCGTCGCCCAGGGGAAGCCGCGAGAGGCGCAGGGTGGGATCGGCGGCGGCGGCCATGAAGATGGAATGGAAGTGCGCCGCCATCCGCTCCATCGTCGCGCGGTCGAACAGGTCGCGGTTGTACTCCACGTCGAACTCCATCGGCATTCCCCGCCACCGGTCGCGCAGCGAGAAGGAGAGCTCGTGCTGCGCGCTCTCCGGCTCCGGCTCGATGAGCGACAGCTGCAGCGGACCCAGGTTGATGGGATCCACCGGCTCGGTGTGCAGGATGACGTTCACCTGCGTCACGGGCGAATGGCTCAGCGCCCGCTCCACCTTCAGCTCGTCCACCACCCGCTCGAAGGGTACGTCCTGGTGCGCGTAGGCGTCGATGGTGGTCGTCCGCACCCGCTCCACCAGCTCGATGAACGTGGGGTCACCCTCCAGCCGTGTGCGCAGCGCCAGCGTGTTGACGAAAAAGCCGACCAGCCCCTCCGTCTCCTTGCGCGACCTCCCCGCCGTCGGCGTGCCGACCACCACGTCGTCCTGCCCGCTCCACCGGGACAGCAGCGCGTAGAAGGCGGCCAGCACCACCATGAACGGCGTCACCTCCAGCCGCTGCGCCAGGTTGCGCATCGCGTCGCCGAACACGGGCGGATAGCGCAGCTGCACCATCCCGCCGGCGTGCGTCTGCACCGGCGGGCGCGGGCGGTCCAGCGGCAGGTCGATGAGCGCGGGGGCGCCGGCGAGCGCGTTCTTCCAGTAGGAGAGCTGCTCCTCCATCACCGGGCCCTGCAGGTGATTGCGCTGCCAGACGGCGTAGTCCGCGTACTGGATGGGCAGCTCCGGCAGGTCGGGCGCGCGCCCCTCCACGTGCGCCGCGTACGAGGCGCACAGCTCGTTGTACAGCACGCCGATGCTCCACCCGTCGATGACGATGTGGTGCATGGCCATCAGCAGCACGTGGTCGTCCTGCCCCAGCCGCAGGATCTTCGCGCGAAAGATGGGGCCCTTCGCCAGGTCGAACGGCCGGTTCATCTCTGCCGCGACGAGACGCCGGGCGATGGACTCGCGCTTGTCCTCCGCCACGTCCACCGGCTCCAGCGGCACGCGGAAGTCCACGTACGGGAGGACGACCTGCACCGGCGAGCCGTCCACCACGCGAAAGACGGTGCGCAGCGGCTCGTGGCGGCGCACCAGGTCCGCCACCGCGCGCTGCAGGGCGCCTACGTTCAGCAGCCCGCGCATCCGCAGCGCGCTGGTGGTGTTCCAGGCGCAGTTCCCCGGCTCAAGCTGGTCCAGGAACCACACCCGCTGCTGCGCGAAGGAGAGCGGGAACTGGCGGATGGGCCCCGCCTTCTTCCGCAGCAGCTCCGCCAGCCGCGCCCGCTTCTCTTCCCGCGTGAGCGCGGCGGCCTCGGGGGGTGAGAGAAGCTCCGTCATACCACCTGCTCCGTTCCCTCACCCAGCTCGGCGAGCATGGCTTCGACCTCGGCGTCGGAGAGCGCGTCCATCCCCAGGTCCACCTCGCCCGCGTAGACCGGCACGGCTTCGCGGTCCGCGCGCAGGGCCACCTGCTGCTCCCCCTGCTTCTGCACGTACTCGGACACGAGCAGCGCGTACTGCGCGACCGTGCGCAGCTCCCACAGCCGGCGGAGCGGGATCTCCACCCTGCACCGCTCGCGGATACGGCTCACCAGCTGCACCGCGAGGAGCGAGTCGCCGCCCAGGTGGAAGAAGTTGTGGTAGATGGACACCGTCTCCAGGCCGAAGATCTCGCGGAAGATGTCCACCATGATCTCTTCGTATTCGTTCCGCGGGTCGAAGTGCTGCGGAACCGGCATGTGCTGCGTCTCCGGCGACCAGAAGGTCACCGTCTTCTCCGCCTCCTCGTCCTTGAGCCCCAGCTGGAAGCGGCCGCGCTGGAACGGATACGTAGGCAGGGGAACGCGGTGGCGGCGCTGGCCGTCGTAGAAGCGCGGCCACTTCGGTTCCAGACCCTGCATCCACAGCTCGCCCACGGAGTCCCACAGCACCTGCGTGTCCGTGAGGTCGTCGTGCGCGTGGGGCATGGTGGTGAGCACCATCTCCTGCGGCTGGCGCGCGGGGTGGCGGCGGGCCAGCGTGGCCAGCGAGCGCCCGGGGCCCACCTCCAGCAGGTTGCGCTCGGGTTCGCGCATCAGCAGGCGCAGGCCGTCGTCAAAGCGCACGGTGCCGCGAAGGTGCCGCGCCCAGTAGGCGGGATCGGTCGCCTCCTGCTCGGTCACCCAGTCGCCCGTGACGTTGCTGACGTAGGAGATGAGGGGGGGATGCCGGTCCACCGACCGCACGATTTCCTCGAAGCGGGCAACGATGGGGTCCATCATCCGCGAGTGGAAGGCGTGCGAGGTATGCAGCCGCTGGCAGCGGATGCTCCGCGCCTCCAGCTCCGCCTGGAAGGCGTCCACCGCCTCGTGCGGGCCCGCGACCACGCAGACCTCCGGGCCGTTGATGGCGGCCAGGTCGAGTGAATCGGGAAGGATCTCCGCCAGCGCGGCCTCCGTCAGCGAGACGGAGAGCATGCTGCCGTGCGGCATCTCCTGCATCAGCTTGCCGCGCTCCGCGACGAGGCGAAGCGCGTCCTCCAGCGAGAAGACGCCGGCCAGGCACGCCGCCACGTACTCGCCGATGCTGTGGCCGATCATCGACTCCGCCACGTATCCCCAGTGCCGCAGCAACCGGGCGAGCGAGTACTCGACGACGAAGAGCGCGGGCTGGGTGAACGCCGTCTGCCGCAGCCGCTCCGATGCCTCCTCCGTCGCTCCCTCGGCGGGATGGACGACGTCGCGCAGGTCCACGCCGCCCAGGTGGGGGCGCAGGATCTCGCGGCACTCGTCGAACACCTCGCGAAAGATGGGCTCCACCTCGTACAGCTCGCGGGCCATCCCCACGTACTGCGCGCCCTGGCCGGGGAACATCAGCACCAGGGGCGTCATGATGTGCGGGTCCGTCTTGGTCTTCACCCGCGTGGGGTCCATCGTCTGCAGCGCCTGCAGCGCGTCGTCGCGGTCGCGGCAGAGCAGGACGCGGCGCTGGCGGAAGAAGCTGCGCCCGGCCTGCAGGGTAAAGGCGACGTCGGCCATGTTGGCGCCGGGGTTGGCCTCCAGCCACCGGACGAAGTTCTGCGTCATCTCCTCGCGCCCCTTCTCCGTCATGTGCGAAAGGATGAGGAGCTGCCATGGCCGCGCGGGGCCGGAGGGCTGCGGCGCGGGCGCCTCCTGCAGGATGGCGTGCGCGTTGGTGCCGCCGATGCCGAACGAGCTCACGCCGGCGCGGCGCGGCGTGCCCTCCGGCACCTCCCAGTCACGCAGGCGGTCGTTGATGAAGAACGGGCTCCCCTCCAGCTCCAGCCGCGGGTTTGGCCGGCTGAAGTGAAGGACGGGCGGGATCTGCCGGTGCTTGAGGGAGAGGACGGTCTTGATGAGCCCCGCCACGCCGGCCGCCGCGTCCAGGTGCCCGATGGCGCTCTTGGCCGCTCCGATGGCGCAGAAGCCCCTGCGCTCCGTCCCCGCGGCGTGAAAGACCTGCTTGAGGGCGGTGATCTCGATGGGGTCGCCCAGCGAAGTGCCGGTGCCGTGCGCCTCGATGAGCTGCAGGTCGTCCGGCGTGATCCCCGCCACGGCCTGCGCCTCGGTGATCACGTCCGCCTGCCCGTCGATGCTGGGCGCCGTGTAGCCGACCTTCAGCCCGCCGTCGTTGTTGACGGCGGTGGAGAGGATGACGGCGTGCACGGGGTCGCCGTCCTCCAGCGCCTGGTCCAGCCGCTTGAGGACCACGACGCCCACGCCCTCGCCCTCCACGGTGCCCTGCGCCTCCGCGTCGAAGGCGCGGCAGCGGCCGTCGGGGGAAAGGATGTGGCCGTCTTCGTACAGGTAGCCGCGCGTGGTGGGCGCCCAGATGCTGACGCCGCCGGCCAGGGCGATGGAGCACTCGCCGGCGAGGACGGCCTGCACGGCCTGGTGCACGGCGACCAGCGAGGTGCTGCACGCGGACTGCACGTTCACGCTGGGCCCGCGCAGCCCGATGCGGTACGAGGCGTGGGTGGTGAGATAGTCGTTGTTGGTGTAGATCATCCGGCTCCACGCGCTGGTGCCGGCCACCAGCTTGTAGTCGCGGAGCATGTGGTACAGCAGGTACGTGGGCGGAGACGCGCCGCCGTACACGCCGATGGACCCCTCGTATCCGCCGGCGAAGTAGCCGGCGGACTCCAGCGCCTGCCAGCAGGTCTCCAGGAACACGCGGATCTGCGGGTCCATCACCTGGGCCTGCTTGACGGTGTAGTTCCAGAACGAGGGGTCGAACCGGTCCACCTCCCTGAGGCAGCAGCGGCCCTTGACGTAGTTGGGGTCGTTGATGTGCTCCTCGGGAACGCCGGCCTCCCGCAGCTCGTCGTCGGTGAACCAGGTCATGCCGTCCACGCCGTCGCGCAGGTTGGCCCAGAACTCGTCCACGTCGGCGGCATTGGGAAAGCGCCCGGCCATGCCGATAACGGCCACGGCGGTGCCGGGGAAGCTGGAGGGGGGGGTGCTGCTCATCTGCGTGCTCCTTACGGGTTGATGCCGCCGCAGCAGTGCCGGGCGCGGGGGTCCGGGTTCCGGGTCCTCGGGTCGATCAGAACGTCAGGGCTTCAGAACAGCTCGATACAGGCGTCAGAACAGCTTGATACGGCGGTCGACATCCAGCAGGGTCGGGGGCCGTTCTCCCTCCCCCACGC
>DATABT010000658.1:0-2932 GCA_036259455.1 Longimicrobium sp.
CGGCCAGCCATGAGCGTGGGTGAGTAGATTTCTCAGTCGGCGCAACAAGATCCTGCATGAGGCAAGTCCTCGTGGGCGCCTCCTTCGAAATGACAGCTCACGGCGCAGACTTCGTGCGTGCAACGAAATCCGCGATGAGCCGAAATTCTGCACTGATATGATTGTGACACTGATCGCGCGGTCGCCTCTTCGAAATGACAGCGGCGCGCCTGGCGTGCAACCAAATCGACGATGAACCGGACCCTCACGGTCGCTTTCGTCCCGGACCTACCAGTCGCGGACGCCGTGGATGCGGTTCTGGTCCTGCTTGAGCTGCTGGCGCTGGATGCGCTGCTCGCGCGCTTCGGCGCCGGCCAGGATGCGCTCCGCCTGCTCGCGCGTCATCGGGCGGCCGGCGCCCTCGTTCGCGGTGCCGGGCCGCGGCTGGGGCGACGCGGGGGAGGGTTGATTCTGGCCCCCCCCGCCGCTGGGGCTCTCGTTCTTCTCCTCGTCCCCGCCCCCGCCGCCGGACTCGTTGCGGAGAAGGCGGTCGGCGAGCTCCAGGTTCCACTTGGCGTCCGCGTCCGCGGGATCGCGCAGGAGGGCGGCGCGGTAGTGGCGGATGGCGCGCAGCAGCCGCTCGCGGCGCTCCGGCGGCGGCACGCGCCCGGCGGCCACGGGCTGCAGGTCCGCGTTCCCCGCGTTGTACTCCGCGCGAAAACGTGTCTCCGCCGACGCGCGGGCGCGGGCGGCCGCCTCCAGGTGCGGGCGCGCCTCGTCGTGGCGGCCCATCCGCAGCAGCGTCGTCCCCAGGTTGTAGCGCACCGTCGCGGACGAATCGCCTGCCGACAGCGCGCGTGCGTATCCCCGCGCCGCGGCGGGATAGTCGCCGCGGCGATACGCGCGCTCCGCGTCCGCCAGCACGCCCCCGCCGATCACCGCGGCGGCGCCGGCGATCATCATCCACCGCGTCATTCCGCCCTCCTCCGCCGGCCGCGCTCCGCGAGCGCATCCGCCGCGATCAGCGCCAGCGCCAGTCCCAGGAACCACTCGTAGCGGTTGTCGGGGAGCGACGAGCCCCGCCCGCGCGCCGCCCGCCCGCCGGACGCCGCGGCGCGCGCCAGCTCCGCCACGCCCGGCGCGTCCGGCATGGTGCGGAAGGTGCCGCCCGTCTCCTGCGCGATGCGGCGCAGGGTCGCCTCGTCCATCCGCGAGATGGCGACGGATCCATCCAGCTCCCGCTTGAAGCCTTTCCGCTCGCCGGATTCCGCGTCCACGTGCGGCACCGGCCCGCCCGCCGCCGTTCCGATCCCCACCGTGTGCACGCGAACGCCGCGGCGCCGCGCCTGGCCGATGGACGCGCCGATCAGTTCCGCCGGCTCCAGCGCCTCGCCGTCGCTCACCAGCACGATGGAGCCGCCCGTCGGCCCCTCGCTGGCGCCGCCCAGGAGCGCGAGCGCCTGGCGCAGCGCGGAATCCAGCGAGGTGCCGCCCTGGTTCACGATCTCCGGCGAGAGCGCGTCCAGGTACAGGTGGATGGCGGATCCGTCCGAGGTGAGCGGCGAGAGCGCGTGGCCGCTGCCGCCGAACGCGATCAGGCCCACCCGCGACCCCGCCAGCCGGTCCACCAGCGCCCGGGCCAGCGCGCGCTCCCGCTCCAGCCGCGAGGGCGCCACGTCCTGCACCAGCATGGAGTTGGACGCATCCAGCACCAGGACGACGTCGCCGCGGCCGGGCGCGCCGTCCTCCGCCGGTCCCCAGCGCGGGCCCGCGGCGGCCAGTCCCAGCAGCGCGCCGGCGGGAAGGAGGAGCGCCGCGCGCCCGCGGGGAAAGCGGCGCAGATCCGTTCCCGTCAGCCTGCGGACGAGCGCGGGATCTCCCAGCGCCTCCGCCACCTCTCGCCTCCTGCGCCACCAGAGGAGGAGCGCGGCCAGCAGCAGCGCGGGAAAGAGCGCGATCAGGTGAAGGAGAAAGGGATCGGCCCAGTGGATGGCGGTCACGGCACCCTCCCCCACCGCGTCGCGCGGAACAGCCATTCCAGCACCAGAACGACGGCGCCCGCCAGGAGGAACGGGAGGTACCAGTCGCTGTAGCGGAGGTAGCGCCGCGCGCGGACGGGCGTGCGCTCCAGCCGGTCGATCTCCGTGTAGATGCGGCGCAGCGCATCCGTGTCCTTCGCGCGGAAGTAGCGGCCGCCGGAGGTGGTGGCGATCTCCGCCAGCAGCTTCTCGTCCACCGTGGTGCGGGCCAGCGCGTAGCGTACGCCCACGCGCGTCATCGCGACGGGGATGCGCGCGACCGTGTCGCTCCCCATCGCGATGGTGTAGACGCGGATGCCCAGCACCTGCGCGGCGCGCGCGGCCTGGCGCGGGTCCACGTCGCCGCGGTTGTTGGCGCCGTCGCTCATCAGCACGACCACTTTCGACCGCTCCTCCGCGCGGCGCAGGCGGGCGGCGGCGGCGGCTAGCCCCTCGCCGATGGCGGTGCCGTCGCTCAGCCCCCCCGACTGCAGCCCGGCCACCGCCTCCGCCAGCACGTTGTAGTCGCGGGTCAGCGGCACGCGCGTCATCGCCTCGCCCGCGAAGGCCACCAGGCCGATGCGGTCGTGCTCGCGCCCCTGGATGAAGCGCGCGACCGTCTGCCTGGCCGCGCCCAGCCGGTTCCGCGGGCGCAGGTCCTCCGCCAGCATGGACTGCGACACGTCCACCGCCAGCATGATGGCGATCCCCTCCCGCTCCTCCTCCACCACGCGCGCGCCGGTGCGCGGCCCCGCCAGCGCCAGCACCAGGAGCGAAAAGCTGAGCCCGCGCAGCACGTCCGGCACGGCGCCCGCCCACCGCCCGCGCCCGCGCGACGCCTCCGCCACCGCGTCCTCGTCCGCGACGTCGCAGGCCAGCGCGAGGTCCACGTCCGGCGTGTCGGCGCGCAGGTCCACGCCGTCGTCGCCGGCGTG
>DATABT010000659.1:0-6967 GCA_036259455.1 Longimicrobium sp.
GTATTCCGGCGTATTCCGCGCATCCCTGCATATCCCCCCGCGTATTCCCGCGTATTCCCTCGTATTCCTGCATATCCCCGCGTATCCCTCATATCTCCCCGTATCGCCTCGCGGCTTACTCGTGACGGTCAGAACCCGCGCGGTAGGTGGTGTCGATGACCGGTACCGGCACCACCTGCCCGACCAACCTCCAGCGCGACGCGCGGGCGGCACCCGTTTTCTCGACGAGGCCCAGGTTCAGCAGGTAACCCAGGTGGCGGAGTATCTGGGCATTTGAAATCGGGGTCGTGAGTCTCTCCTGCAGAACGACGGATGAGGACGGGCCCAGTTCGGAGATCAGGGCGAGCAACTCGCGCTGGAGGTCGGTAAGGTCGTGCGAGACGCGTGTGGGCGGGACGTAGCCGCGCGGGAAGAAGCGCACGACCACTTCGCCGGCGCGCTGGTGGAACTCGGGACGGACCAGGCCCGCCCGCTGCGTGAGCTCGCTGATCCTGATGGTGCCGCGCCCCCACTTCTCGATGAGTCCGCGGCGGTAGAAGACGTTCGCGATGCTGGGGTTCCATGGGAGCGACGGGTGCGGCCCCAGCAGATCGGCCGGACGCAGACCGAAGCGCAGAAGTCCGGTGCTGGAGATCTCCAGCCGGTCATCGAAGAGCGCGATACCTACGGAGCCGCCGTGGATGGCGTAGTCGCGATGGCAGAACGCGTTGGCGAGCGCCTCGCGCAGGGCGACCGGCGGGTACAGCGGATCGTCCACGCGCTCGAACAGGCCGGGCACGATGCGGCCGGCGACCGGCAGGTGCTCGCGCAGGAACTGCTGCGCCTTGATGAACAGCTGGAACGCGTTCCCGGTCTCCTGGCGCGTGTCGACGAACTCCTCGATGTCGCGCCCGCGAAAGCGCGCCATGCGAAGGGTGCACTGCGGAAACAGCGCGGGCAGCCGGTCGTCGCGGCCGAACAGCACGAACGCGCCGTTCACCGGCTGCCCTTCGCGCAGGAGCCCGAAGCCGAGGAGCAGGTCCTCCAGCTTACGGGTCAGCGGGTCGGCAATGCGGTTGCGGCGGATGGCCTCTTCCGTGGTGCGGATGATTTCGCCGGCATCCAGGTCATCGAACCCGACGCCGACCGCCACCTGCGTTTCCCACCGCCTGGTGGGATGCATTCGCTCCACGAGCATCTGGGCATGGTGCTCGGGAGCCATCAAAACCGTCGTGGGCCCGACGCGCACGTACGGCCGTCCGTCGTACGTGAACGGGCCGTCGCCGCGCGGCACGCGAATGAGCACGACGGCGCGGCCGTCCGGCAGCGGCACCGTTTCGGGCGAGAGCAGCGGGAGCGGGTCGATGCGGCGGATCTCGCGGGCCACGTCCTCCAGCGTGCTGGTGCTCACCTGCTGGCCGATGATGCGGCCATCGTCGCTGACGCCAAAGAGCACGAAGCCCCCATTGCCGTTCAGCATGCCGCAAGCGGCCTTCACGCCATCGGAACGCTGGCTGGTAGTCAGCTTGAACTCCACCTGCGCGGACTCGCCGCCCGCGACAACGCGCTCGATCTCGCGGAGCGTGGAATCCGGCGCTTCGTCGGTGTAATCGGGGAGCACGGACATGGGCGGCGAGTGGCAGGCAGATGATCGACGAGCATCGTTTACTTCGTACGATTACCCGCGTCGTACCGTTCGCGCAAGTGCTTTGTTTCTTGATAGATGCGCCGTACCACAGGTGGAAGATTCGGAGCGCCCCGGGTTGGTCAGCCGCGGGCCGACATGACCAGCGGGGGCCGATTTGGAGCGCCGCGTGGACACGAGCGGATGGAGGAGGGGAGCAACAAAAGAACGAGCCGCCCTCAAGGTGGAGTGCGGCTCGTGATTTACGCGGGTGATGCGGGGCTACTGCGACTCGTCCACTTCTGCCCGAACCCCGAGGTCGGCGAGGAGAGCGGCGAGATCGTAGGCGGCGTACTCGTCGTCCAGCTCCAGCTCGACGCGCTCGCCGGAGCGGGCGCGGCCGATGACGCGCTGCGCCTCCGGAAGTGGAAGGCCAGTATACTGTTGCACCGTGTGGGCGAGGGAGTGCGCGCTGGAAGCAGAGCGCACGTGGTGCAGGATGATGCGCGCCATCAGCCCACCGCCCGCAGCGCGGCCTCGAGGTCCATCGCGCCCTCGTAGATTGCCTTTCCGATGATCACTCCGGCGATTCCCCGCCCCTCTTGCGCCAGGTCGGCGACGGCGTGAACGTCGTCCATCCCACGCATTCCGCCGGAGACGATCACCTCCGCGGCGGAGTGGGCGGCCAGCCCGGCGGAGAGCTCGAGGTTGGGACCCATCATCATCCCGTCCCGCTCGATGTCGGTGTGGATGATGGTGCGCACCCCCGCGTCCACCAGCGCCCGTGCGACGTCGAACAGGTCCACGCCGCTCTCCTCCGTCCACCCGCGCGCCGCGGGACGGCGGCCGCGCGCGTCCAGCCCCACCGCGATGCGCTCGGCGCCCCAGCGCTCCACGGCGCGCCGAACCAGGTCCGGGTTCTCGATGGCCGCGGTGCCGATCACCGCGCGCGCCACGCCGGAGTCCAGCACCTCCGCCAGGTCCTCCTCCGTGCGCAGGCCGCCGCCCGTCTGCACGCGGACGTCGGCTGACGAGGCGAGGTCGCGGATGAGCGCGCGGTTGCTGCCGTCGCCGAACGCGGCGTCCAGGTCCACCACGTGG
This sequence comes from Longimicrobium sp., assembly GCA_036259455.1. Classification (GTDB taxonomy): domain Bacteria; phylum Gemmatimonadota; class Gemmatimonadetes; order Longimicrobiales; family Longimicrobiaceae; genus Longimicrobium. The sequence goes on from DATABT010000659.1 coordinate 2,705, forward strand.
ATCCAGCGCGCGCCCGCGGCCACGAAACCGGCGGCGACCCCGTGGGGATCGCCGCCGTAGACCGTCTCGCGGTCCGCCCGCCCCTTCTCCAGCCGCACGCAGCGCCCGCGGCGCAGGTCGATGGCCGGATAAAGGGCGAAGCGGCCGCTCTCGTTCACATCACCCACGCTGCTTCGTCTTCGCGGTGTCCTGGCGCGCGCGGGAGGCCAGCAGCGGACCGCCGGCGCGTTCCATGACGGCGATGCGGGCATCGCGCTGGGCACGGAAGCGGCCGCGGGCGCCGCCGGGAACCGGGTCGCCGGTCAGGTAGCGGATGGACGTCGGGTTCACCGGCCGCCCGTTCATGTGGAACTCGTAGTGCAGGTGCGGCCCCGTCGAGAGCCCTGTGGTCCCCACGTACCCGATCACCTGGCCCTGGCGCACGCGCGTGCCCGGGCGGATGCCCGTGGCGAAGCCGCGCATGTGCGCGTAGCGGCTGGCGTAGCCGCGCTGGTGGCGGATCTCGACTACGTTGCCGTATCCCCCGCCCCACCCGGCCTTCTGGATGATGCCGTCACCCACGGCCCGGATGGGCGTGCCGGACGACGCCGCGTAGTCGATGCCGTGGTGCGCGCGCACGCGGCGCAGGATCGGGTGAAAGCGCCCCGTGGAATACGCCGAGCTGATGCGGCGGAACTCCAGCGGCGCGCGCAGAAAGGCGCGGCGCAGCGACTCGCCCTCGCCGTCGTAGTAGTCCTCCGCACCGTCGACCGCGAACAGATACGCGTCCTGCGTCTCGCCGCCGACGCTGAACTGCACGGCGAGCACCTTCGACGTTCGCGCGGTGCCGTCGGGGCGCACCATCCGCTCGTAGAGGATGCGGAAGGAGTCGCCGGCGCGCAGGTCGCGGGAGAAGTCGATCTTCCAGGCGAAGATGCGGTCCGCCAGGATATCGGCCACGGCCTGGCGCTCCGCGCGGGGCACGTCGCCCTCGCCCTCCATCAGCGCCTGGTAGAGCGACTGGCGCACCGTGCCGGAGAGCACCGCCGTGTCCGCGCGGACGGGAACCTCCTTGACCTCCGCCGCCCACGCCGCGCCTTCGCGACGAAAGGCGAGGGAGCGGTCGGCATCCAGCGTGGTGCTCATCCCCCGCACGTGCCCGCCGTTCACCGCCATCCGGTACTGGACGACGAGCCCCGGGCGGATGGTGCGCGGGTCGGTGATCTCGCTCAGCTCCCGCAGCAGCGCCCTGGCGGCCTCGGCGTCGAGCCTGGTGCGGGCCAGCAGACCGGAGAGCGTCTCGCCGCTGCGCAGCGTGTCGGCGAACGCCACGTCCACGGGGCCGGCGCGCAGTGCGGCCAGCAGCTGCGGCGGCGTGTCCGCGTTCTCCACGCCCCGGCGCTCGGCAAAGCGCTGCACGCCCACGGTGGCGCCCACGGCGCACAGCGCGCCCACGGCAAGAATGCGATAGGGTCTGGCCAATCCGGCCTCCTCTTCACTGGATGTACGGCTTTCGCCCGGCGCGGTGCGGCTCGCGCGCGGGGTACAACGAGGCCCTCCCCGTCTCACAGGGGAGGCGGGGAGGGCCGGGTGTGGCGTCAGTCCATCTGCCGGCGGATAAAGGTCGGGATCTCCAGGTCGCTCGGCACCCGCGGCTCGGGGCGGACGGGGAACTTGTGCACCGGCGTGCCCCCCGTCTGCTGCGCGGCATCCGGCCGGGGCTCGGGGCGCGGCTCCGGCCGCAGCGGCTCGGGACGGACGTCGGAGCGGGCGTCGCGCGGCTCCAGGCCCGGGCGCGGCGGATAGGCCGTGCGCGTCCCCGCGATGTCGGTGCCGGTGCCGGTGCGCAGGCCCGTGCGGAAGTCGGGGCGGATCACGTTGTCCATCCGCTCCACGTGCACGGCGTGCGGCGACGTGTCGCGGTCGAAGCCGGTGGCGATGACGGTCACCCGCACCTCTTCCTTCATCGACGGGTCGTGCACGGCGCCGAAGATGATCTCGGCGTCGTCGCCCGCGGTTTCCTGGATGATGGACGAGATGGTGGTCACCTCGTCGATGGCCAGGTCCATCCCGCCGGTGATGTTGATGAGCACGCCGGCCGCGCCGCTGATGGAGATGTTGTCCAGCAGCGGCGAGCTGATGGCCTCCTGCGCGGCCTCCATCGCCCGGTTCTCGCCCCGGCCGAAGCCGGTACCCATCAGCGCCGCACCGCGGTTGCTCATCACGGTGCGCACGTCGGCGAAGTCCACGTTCACCTCGCCGGTGACGCGGATGAGGTCGGAGATGCCCTGCGTGGCGTGCAGCAGCACCTCGTCCGCCTTCTTGAGCGCGTCCTTGAACGACGTCCCCTTGCCGACGACGGCCAGCAGGCGCTCGTTGGGGACGACGATCATGGTGTCCGCCGCGCGCTTGAGCTCGGCCAGGCCCTGCTCGGCCTGCTTCATCCGCTTCTTCCCTTCGAACATGAAGGGCTTGGTGACGATGGCGATGGTCAGCGCGCCCATCTCCCGCGCCATCTCGGCGATGAGCGGGGCGGCGCCGGTGCCGGTGCCGCCGCCCATGCCGGCGGTGATGAAGACCAGGTCGGCGCCCTCCAGCGCCTTGCGCATCTCGTCGCGGTTCTCTTCCAGCGCCTGCGCCCCCACTTCCGGGCGCGCGCCGGCGCCCAGCCCGCGGGTGAGCTTCTGCCCGATCTGGATGCGGACGTCCGCCTTGGAGAGCTTGAGTACCTGGGCGTCGGTGTTCACGGAGATGAAGTCGACCCCTTCCAGGTCTTCCTCGATCATCCGGTTCACGGCGTTGCCGCCGCCGCCGCCCACGCCCACCACCTTCATGCGGGCGTTCTGCGTGATCGTCTCGTCGTACTCGAAGACCATGTGCGCTGGCTCCTCCATCGGGGAGGGGACGGGCGTTTGAGAAGGATTCAGATTACGGATATCCGCGGGGAGCTCAGAAGAAATCCGAGATCCAGTCACGCATCCACTTGATGACGCCGTTGACCGAAGCGCCGGACATGGCGCTCCCTTCGGGTGCTTCCGAAACGAGGCGGCGCGAGCCGTACACGGCAAGTCCTGCAGCGGTCGAAAACTTGGGCCGCCGGACGGAATCCGCAAGCCCGCCGAGCCCCTCGCCGGGCACGCCGATGCGCACGGGCGCCGCGAACGAGCGCTCCGCCAGCTCCAGCACCCCCTGCATGGACGCGCCGCCGCCGGTGAGCACGATGCCGCCGCCCAGCTGGTTGCCGAATCCGCCGCGCTCCAGTTCCGCGGCGACCAGGCCGAAGATCTCGTCCATCCGCTGCTCGATGATGTGCGCCAGCAGCTCGCGCGCGACGTGGCGGGTCTGCCCCTGCGCGGCGCCGGGGATCTCGAAGGTCTCGTCGGGCCGCACCAGGTCGGCGCGCGCCACGCCGTAGCGCTCCTTGGCCCGCCCCGCCTCGGCGTACGGCAGCGACAGCCCCTTGGCGATGTCGTTGGTGACCGTCGCGCCGCCCCAGGGCAGCGACGTGAGGTGGCGGATCTTGCGCTCGTGAAAGACGCAGACGTCCGTCGTCCCGCCGCCCAGCTCCACCAGCGCGATGCCGATCTCCTTCTCGTCCTCCGTCACCACGGCGAGGGAGGAGGCGAGCGGTTCCAGGACGAGCTCGGCCACCTGGTAGCCGGCGCGGGTGACGGCCTTGCGCACGTTCTGCCCGGCGGTGGCGCTGCCGGTGACGATGAAGACCTCCGCCTCCAGCCGCGTTCCCGCCATACCCACCGGGTCGCTGATGCCGCCCTGCGCGTCGACGATGTACTCCTGCGGGATGGCGTGGATGAGCTCCCGGTCGCCGGGGATCACCACGGCGCGGGCCACCTCCTGCACGCGGTCCACGTCGCCGGGGCGGATCTCGCCGTCGCCGCCGGGCCCGCGGCCCACCGCGACGACGCCCGTGGACGGCCAGGCGTGGATGTGCTCGCCCGCGATGCCGGTGTAGAGCTTCTGCACCGCGACGCCCGCCATCAGCTCCGCCTCCTTGACCGCCTTGCGGACGGACTCCGTGGTGGCTTCGATGTCGGTGACGATCTCGCGCCGGATGCCGCCCGTGCGCGCCTGCCCCACGCCCAGGACCTTGACCTGCGCGCGCTGCGGGGCGTCGCCCGTGACCTCCGCGATGACCACGGCGGTCTTGCTCGACCCGATGTCCAGCCCTGCGACGATGGTGGGACGCATGGATGTCAGGTTTGCGTGCGGCTGCGGGCCAGGTCGAAATCGAAGTTCACGCCACCGGCCTCAACTTCAGCGACG
>DATABT010000660.1:0-4144 GCA_036259455.1 Longimicrobium sp.
GCGGAAGCAGCCGCAGCCTGTCTGGCACTACTTGCAGATCCAGAAGATCCGCTCCGGCTCACGGCTGACCGAGGTACGGGTGGAAGTCATCTACGGCGATCCAGAGGCGACGCTGGCGCTCCTGGGCGGACACACTGCCTACGTCGAGCGCACGAACCTGACTTCGCGGCAGATGAACGGGCGCGTGGTGCGCAAGACGCTTTCCTTCTCGCGGGCGTTGTTCTACCTGCGCGCCGCCTGCCGCTGGGAGGATGCCGTGTACAACTGGATCCGGCCGTGCTCCAGCCTCAGCCGGAAGGGAGTTGATGGCCTCCGGCAGAAACGCACGCCCGCGATGGCTGCGGGGCTGACGGATCACTGTTGGACGGTGCCGCATCTGCTCTCGATGGTAGTGCCTCCCAAGAGGCATCAACTATAAACGGGTACACGACCCGAAAGTGCGAAAGTGCGAAAGTGCGAAAGTGCGAGAGTGCGAGAGTGCGAGAGTGCGAGAGTGCGAGAGTGCGAGAGTGCGAGAGTCGATGGCGCGAGAGCCGGTACGTTTGAGCTCGAGGCGCGTCGCCGGGTCGGTGTCGGCGGTTGAACTTGAAACCGCGGCTGGAACGTCACCAGGCTAACCTGCGACGGCTGTGAAGCCCCTCCCCCGGCCCCCCGCTCGTTCCTCGCGGAGAGGGGAGAATGTGATCGCGCGTGCCGGACCCCCTGCCGTTCTCCCTCGCCCGCGCAGTTTGCGGGAGGATCGGTGAGGGGGCGCTCGCCCCGAGCACCACACCCGCCACCACGCGCACCACTCCGCTCGAAGTGCATCCCCCCTCCCTCGCAGCTTGCGGCATTGGGCGAGCGTGAGCGAGCCAGGGAAGCCCCGGTACCCTACACCGGCACCGGAATGCGGCTCAGCAGCTCCTCCAGCACGCCGACGGCTTCCTCGTACGCCTCGCCCGTGGCGGCGGTGGCGCCGGCGGGGAGCAGGCGGTGGGCGAGGACCGGGACCGCCAGGCGCCGCACGTCGTCCGGCACCAGGAACTCGCGGCCGTCCACCAGCGCATAGCCCCGCGCCGCCCGCAGCAGCGCGATGGCGCCGCGGGTGCTGGCGCCGGCGCGGTAACGCGGCTCCGTGCGCGTCGCCTGCACGATCGCCATCAGGTAGTCCACGATGGACGCGTCCGCGTGGACCGTATCCACCCGCTCCTGCAGCGCGAGGACAGACGCCGCGTCCAGCACCGGGCGGATGCGATCGACCGCATCCACCGACCCCGCCGACTGCAGGATCACGTTGCGCTCCTCGTCCACGTCCGGGTAGCCGATGGACAGGCGCATCATGAAGCGGTCGAGCTGGCTTTCCGGGAGTGGATAGGTGCCGTGCTGCTCCAGCGGGTTCTGCGTGGCCATCACCAGGAACGGGCGCGGAAGCTCGAAGCTGCGCTCGTCGATGGTCACGCGCCCCTCCTGCATGGCTTCCAGCAGGCCGCTCTGCGTGCGCGGCGGCGCGCGGTTGATCTCGTCCGCCAGCACCACGTTGGTGAACATGGGGCCCGGGCGCGTCTCGAACTCGTGCGTTCGCGGGTTGTACACGCTCACGCCCAGGACGTCGGAAGGGAGCAGGTCGCTGGTGAACTGGATGCGCCGGAACTCCAGCCCCAGCGCGGCCGTGAGCGCACGGGCCAGCGTGGTCTTGCCCACGCCGGGAATGTCCTCGAACAGCAGGTGCCCGCGCGCCAGCAGCGCCGCCAGCGACAGGCGCACCGTCTCGCGCTTGCCGCGAAAGACGGTCTCCACCTGTGCGATCAGGCGGTCCAGCCGGGTCAGGTCGATCTCGGGAGCGTCAACGGGAACCGCGTTCAGCATGCGCGCGTCCGGGTGTGGCGGATTGGGGTCGGGAAGATGGTTGAAGGTAACGTGTACACCGACCTCGCGGGAACGGTCGTTTGGGAGGGGCGGGATGGGCGGGGCGGATCAACCGGCGCGGTCGGTGGGTCGTCGGCGGAGTGTCGCGCCCGAGCGGCTGAAGCCGCCGCAGCGAATGCGGACAAGAGGACAAGGGGACAAGGGGACAAGGGACAGGGGGCGAGCCGGCTTCGCGGCGTTCCCCTCACCGGATCACAAAGGATGGGTGCAGTCGGAGCCCCGTCCGGCGAGGAACGCGCCGGGACGGGGCTTCTGGCCGCTGGTGCCGCGGTTCGCCCGCCCTCCGGGGGGAGGGGGATCGACGAAAGGGGCGGGGCCCGGATGCCGGGCCCGCCCCTTTCCACCGTCGTCGCGGAACGTGAGGATTACAGCCCCAGCGCCGTTGCCACGTTGATGCGGCCCTGGCCGTAGACAGGGTCGTTGCCCGCCTGGCCCAGGTCATCGGACGAGCGAACCAGCGCCGCGCGAATGGCGCCGGGGTTGCGGCCGTACTGCTCCACCAGCAGCGCGGCCAGCGCCGTGGCGTGCGGCGACGCCATGCTGGTGCCGTTGATGCCCAGCACGAAGGTGCCCGTGCGGCAGACGGGCTGCACCACGCTGAAGCCCGAGCAGGCAGCCGTCACGCGGCTCACGCCGTTGCCGCCCGGCGCGGCGAAGTCGACGAAGGCGCGGCCGTAGTTGCTGTAGCTGGCCTTGCTGTCGATGTTCGTCCACGGACCGTTCACGCTGGTCTGCGAGGTGGGGCCGGTGGCGGAGATGCAGATCACCTGCGTGGCCGTGCAGTAGGCCTTGAAGCCGTTGCGCAGCGCGTCCAGGTTCATGTTCTCGTTGCCGGCCGACACGATCACCGTCATCCCCCTGGACTGCGCGTAGTTGGTGGCGCGGTTGATCATCTCGTTGAACCAGGCGTACTCCCGGCGCGCGAGGGGCACCTGCACGCCCAGGCTCATGTTGATCACGTCCAGGCCGGCGTCGGCCGCGTACACGATCGCGTCCAGCGTGTTGAAGCTGTTGCCGTTGCCGTTGCGGTCCAGGACCTTGAGGCCCACCAGCGTAACCTGCGAGGTCACGCCCGCCGCGGCGAGCGCGTTGCTGCTGACGGTGGCGCCCACGTGCGTGCCGTGGTAGTGCAGGTCGGCGATCTCGTGCGCGCCGGGGAACATCGCCTGGATGAGCGCGTTGTCCTGCGGCACGAACGACCTGGACAGCGACAGGTCCACGCGGCCCGCCAGGTCCGGGTGGCGGTAGTCCAGGCCCGTATCCAGGATGCCCACCTTCACCGTCGGCGAGCCCAGGCGGCCGGCGGCCCACGCCTTGTCCGCGCCGATCTGGCGCAGGTGCCACTGGCGCGGGTAGAAGCTGGCCGTCGTCGGGTTGCTGGCGCTGGCGGCCTCGCTGGCGGCGGCGTCGCCCATGGCCTCGGCCTGCGGCTCCTCGCCCGGCAGGCTGAGCGTCATGGCCACGTCGTTATTCCAGTGCGCCACGTCCGCCGCGGCGCCCAGGCTGGCGGCGGCTTCGGGGGTCAGGCCGCGCACGGAGGCGATGCGGATGGCGTCGAACGTCTTCTCCACGGTGCCGCCGGCTGCGCCCACGCGCGCCGCGAAGTCCGCGGGGATGGTGGGGCTGGAGAAGATGAAGATGTGGCGGGCGGCTTCGGCCTGCGCCTCGTTCATCGACGGAACGGCAGAGGCAACGGGGGAGGTGGCCTGGTCCGCGCAGGCGGCCAGACCGGTGGTGCCGGCCAGGAGCAGCGAAGCCAACTTCACGAACTTCATGGGGAGGACCTCACGCTGAGGGGGAGAACGCCGGAAATGTCCTCCGGCGAGTGGCTTCCCTCCGCCGTCCGGCGCAGCCTCCGCGGAGGCCGCGCCGAACGACGCGGGGGGAAGAAAAAGCAATGATGGGCAGGTTCCGGGAAGCACAGCCGACCGGGAGGGCGGCCGCGTTGCTCGAATCCGTGTGCGTTCGTCGTGTTCGGAAAGACGTCAAAAGATAAGTGAATTGCGCTCATCGCACAATCCACGGTTCACGACTTAATATTTCAAACAGTTGCAGCACAACCGTTTGCAGCGGCTCCTTCCACCGCTTGTGAGTGCTGCATATTTAGCATCAATGTCGGCAAGTGACGCTCCCATTCAGCCGTCCCGCCTCCATCCGGACGGACCGCCCATGCCCGGCAGATCCGTATCCTCTCCAAACAACCCGATCTATCGTCCACTCCCGCACTCCCGCACTCCCG
>DATABT010000661.1:0-6874 GCA_036259455.1 Longimicrobium sp.
CGTACGTGGACGGCGCGCCGTGCTCCAGCCGCCCGAACGTCCACAGCACGTACGCGCTCACCGCCAGCGCGATGGCGTATCCCACCACCGTGTTGCGCAGGAACAGGCTCCACCCCGGCGTGCCGCGCGCCACCCGCGGCGCGCCCCGGAAGGCGGACGCGTAGACGAAGCCATGCATCGTCAGCAGCGACGCAGCCAGCAGGGCCAGCCCGTGCCACGGGGTCATGACGAATGAAATCAGGATCATTTCCTCCGTGGGCGCCACGTTGAACGCCAGGAACACGGCGCCCGCGGCCATGATGAACAGCTGCGCGCCGTACCCCGCCTCCTGCTTGCGCCGCTGCTCCGCACCGTCGCCCTCCCCCGCCAGCTGGCTGTTGGCCAGCACCGCGCCAAAGCTGGCGGGGACGGACTGGATGGCCACCTTGCCCACCACCTCGCGCAGCGGCTGGGTGGCATCCACCAGGCCGATGAGAAGGAGGATGAGGAACGAGGCCACCAGCCCCACGCCGTAGGCGATCATCCCGTCCATCAGGTCCTCGCGCCAGCTGGCCGTCTCTTCGAAGCCGGAAAAGTAGTCCAGGGCCACGAGGGCGGGAATCATCAGCACCATGAAGAGGAGGAGCTTCACCCGGTCCAGGTAGAAGCCCAGCCACCACATCTCCATGGTCATGAGCAGGGGGAGCGAAAACAGCACCGCGCCGCCGAACGCGCGGGCCAGCCCCACGAAGAACTTGCGGTCCGCCGCGCGGTCAGCCGGGGTGTGCATGGCGGGCGAGTGCGCAAGTTCCGGGCTGAAGGGAAGAAGGGTACGGGTTGCAGGGGGGATGGGCACACGTCTCGCGTGCTTCGCGGCAGTCTTCCATCGATGGAACGCCTGGACGGCACTGGACCCTGCACCGCGGCGACCGATGCCCCCCATCCCCGGTAACCCGTCCCCCGTACCCGCCGCCCTCCGGCGTACGCTCGGCGCGCTGGCCCTCGCGACGGCGGCCGCCTGCGGCACCGCGGAGGCCCGCGGCGCGCCGGAGGCCGCGCGCAGGCTGCACGTCATCCAGGGCTTCGGCTTTCCGGAGTCGGTGCGCTACGATCCGGCGCAGGACGTCTTCTTCGTCAGCAACATGGCGGGGCCGGGGTCGCTCAAGAACGGCAACGGCTACGTGGTCCGCGTCTCCGCGGCCGACCTGCGGGGGCACGCGGTGTTCATCCAGGGCGGCGCGGACGGCGTGGTGCTGAACGCGCCCAAGGGGATGGCGCTGCACGGCGACACGCTGTGGGTGGCGGACATCGACGTAGTGCGCGGCTTTCACCGCCGCACGGGGGCGCCGCTGGCCACCATCGACCTGCGCCCGCACGGCGCGGTGCTGGCCAACGACGTGGCGGTGGGGCCGGACGGATCGCTGTACGTTACCGACACCGGCATCGCGATGACGGACAAGGGGGTGATGTACCGCGGCGGCGACAAGATCTTCGTGATCGGCCCCGGCCGGCGCGTTTCGCTGCTGGCGCAGGGCAGGCACCTGGGGCGGCCCAACGGCATCACCTGGGATCCGGAGGGCGAGCGGTGGATCGTGGTTTCGTTCGATCCGTTCCGCAGCGAGGTCTACGCCATCCAGCCGGGGCAGAACGTGCCGCGCGGGCAGGAGGCGCGGACGGTGCTGGCGCGCGGTGTGGGCAGGTTCGACGGCGTGGAGCGGCTGGCGGACGGGCGCCTGCTGGTCACCTGCTGGGCGGACAGCAGCCTGCACGTGATCGACGGCGACCGCGACGAGCGCATCATCCGCGGCCTGTGGCAGCCCGCGGACCTGGGCGTGGACACCCGCCGCAACCGCGTCGCCATCCCGCTGGTGCTGCAGGGCCGCGTGGAAGTCTGGGAGCTTCCGAAGCGCTGAACACACGGCGGTGGGCCGCTCCCTCCGGCCCCTTCCCCGCTCGTTCCTCGCGGAGAGAGGGGAGAACGCCTAACCTTCTCCCTCACCCTTTCTCCCTTTCACCCCTTCTCCCGTCTCCGGTGACGGCCTGCGCGTGGTTCAGCACGGCGACCAGACCCGTGCCGCCCAGCACGTTGCCGATCAGCGCGGGAAGGACGAATCCGCCCAGGCTCTCGCCCCACGACTGCTCGCCCAGCGCGGAGAGGTAGAATGCATCCACCGCGCCCGCGATCACGTGCGACAGGTGCGCGGCGCCCACCAGCCAGGTGACGATCACGATCACCCACAGGTGCGCCGTCTTCGCCGCGGGGATCATCCACACCATCAGCGCGATCAGCCAGCCGGCGATGATGGCGCGCAGCAGCGTGAGGCCGAAGTCCGGCTCCATCGCCTTTCGCGCCAGCTCCGTGAAGGCGTGGCGCGTCTCCGCGTCGAAGAGCTCCGTACGCGCCGCCACCCACCCGAAGATCGCCGCACCCACCAGGTTGGCCAGCAGCACCACCGCCCACAGCCGCGCCACGTTGCGCAGCGTCCTGCCGTCCCGCCGCGCCAGCAGCGGCGCGACGGCCGTCAGCGTGTTCTCCGTGAAGAGCTGCTGGCTCCCCAGAATGACGATCAGGAACCCCGCGCTGTAGCCCAGGCTGGCCACGAGCGGGCGCCAGGGCGCGTCCGGCAGGCCGTGGTGAAGAATGCCCTGCGCCGCCAGCGAGAACCCCATCGCCAGCCCCGCCGCCAGCCCCGACCACGCCAGCGCGCCGTTGGAGCGTTTCAGCTCGCGCTCCCCCTCCAGCCGGATGACCTCGTGTATCGTCTTTGCGTCCAGCGACTGCTCTTCCCGCGCATCCTTCCGTTCGTGCTCGTCCAGCTCTGGCTCGTGTCCCGGGCGGTCGTCTTCGCTGTGGCTCAAGGTACGCTCCGTGCCGACGGGAATGGCCATCCAGAACCGCCGCTGCGGGGCAAGAGCAGGGCCGGAGCCGTGTCACCATCATCCGATCCGCATGCCGAACCCGATTCCCCTCGCGCTGGTGCGCGTTCTCGACGACCCGTACGACGTCATCCTTTCCGAATCCATCCTGGGCACGGCGGACCCGCGGGCCGTCCACCGCGCGCTGACGGAGTTCTGCGCCGCGCACCTGGGGAGCGGGCTGGCGGACGTCCCCTTCTGGACGGCCAGCGTGGGCGCGGGATTCGGGCTGGTGCTGAAGGATGGACGGCGCGCGTTCCTGAAGGCCTGGTCCGCCGCCGACGGCGGGGAGAGGCTGGATGCCGTCCACACCGTGCAGCACGCGTTCGCGGAGCAGGGCTTCCCCGCGCCGCGCGTGTGGGTGCGGCCCGCGCCGTTCATGACGGGCCGCGCGTCGGTGATGGACTGGATGGACCGCGGCGTCCAGCGGGACGCACGTGACCCGGCCCTGCGCCGCGCGATGGCCTCTCTGCTGGCACGGATGGTCGCGCTCGCGGAGCCGTTCGTGGACCTGCCCGGGCTGCCGCGGCACGGCTATCCGCAAGGCCGCACGTGGGAGGGGACGCACAACGCGCTCTTCGACTTCGGCGCGACCGCGGCCGGCGCGGAGTGGATCGACCGCATCGCCGTCGCCTCCGCACGGGCCGCGCGCAGCGGCGACGGGCGGCGCGTGCTGGGGCACCGCGACTGGCGCGTGCAGAACATGCGCTTTCACGGCGGCCAGGTGAGCGCCGTGTTCGACTGGGATTCGCTGACGGTGGCGCGGGAGCCGGAGATCGTGGCGATGGCGGCGGCCACCTTCACCAGGACGGACGAGATCCCGGTGGAGCGCAGCCTTCCCACGCCTGCGCAGATGGCCGCCTTCATCCAGGACTACGAGCAGGCCGCGGGGCGGCGCCTGAGCGCGGGCGAGTGGCGCACGGCGGGCGCGTCGGCCACGCACCTGCTGGCGTACACCGCGCGCTGCGAGCACTGCTACGGCCCGCGCCCGGAGCCGGACAGCGCGCAGAGCATCCTTCGCGAGCACGCGATGGAGACGGCCGACGTCCTGGCCGCCGTGGCCCCGGAACGGGAGGATGGATGAGCCGCTGGACCGATCCGGAGGCGTGGGCGCGCGTGCTGGCGCCGGAGGGATGCGTGATCTGCAGGGAGGGCGGGCCCACGCACGTCATCGCGGAGCTGGAGGTGAGCTGGGTGACGATGAGCGAGGAGACGGCGGGGCTCCCCGGCGGCTGCGCGATGTTCTTCAGGCGCCACGTGGTGGAGCTGCACGACCTGACGGAGGAGGAGGGCGCCGCGTGGATGCGCGACGTCCGGCGCCTTTCGCGCCTGCTGAAGGAGGCGACCGGCGCGGTGAAGATGATTTCGAGGTGCACGGCAACACCATCCCGCACCTGCACATGCACTTCTTTCCCCGCTACCCCGGCGATCCGTTCGAGGGCAGGCCCGTAGACCCGCGCATCGCCATCGGCCCCATCCCCGGCGCGCCGGCGCACGCGGAAGTGCGGCGGCGGGTGCGCTTACGGCTGCTCGAGGGCTGATCCGCCCGGTTCGTGGTGCGGCGGCTCGTGGCCGAGGGCCTGGTCCACCTCGTCCGGGACGATGCCGGCCTCCAGCTCGCGCAGGTCCTGCTGGTTGCGCCGCAGCACGACGATCATCGCGCCGATGAGCGCCGCCGCGGCGAACGCGCCCACGCCGGGCAGCCGCCCCACCGCGAATCCCACGGCGAGCCCGATCACCAGGCTCACCGCCAGAACACCGATCAATCCCTTGCCCATCGCTCCCTCCTTCAGGCGCCGCCGCCCAGGTGGCGGACGAACCAGGCGGAGGTAAGGCGCGCCACCTCCTCAAGCGTCCCCGGCTCTTCGAACAGGTGCGAGGCGCCGGGGACGATCTCCAGCCGCACCTCCGTCTCCGGGCTCATCCGCGCCATGGCGTCGCGGTTCATTGCGATCACCGGCACGTCGTCGCCGCCCACGATGAGCAGCGTGGGCGCGCGGACGTGCGGCAGCGCATCCCCCGCCAGGTCCGGCCGCCCTCCGCGCGAGACGACGGCCGCCACCTCATCCGGCGCGCGCGCCGCGGCCACCAGCGCCGCGCCCCCGCCCGTGCTCGCGCCGAACACCCCGATGGCGAGCGGCCGCGTCTCCGCGTCGCTCCGCAGCCACCGGACGCCGCCCGCCAGCCGGTCCGCCAGCAGCCCGATGTCGAAGCGCAGGTGGGTTGTGCGCCGGTCCACCGCCTCCTCCTCGCGGGTGAGGAGATCGATGAGCAGCGTGCCCAGCCCCGCCGTGTTCAGCGCGCGCGCCACGGAGCGGTTGCGCGCGCTGAAGCGGCTGCTGCCGCTGCCGTGCGCGAACAGCACCACGCCGCGCGCGCCCGGCGGCACGGCCAGGTCGCCCTCCAGCGTGGCCCCGTCCGCGTCGAATGCCACCGTCCGCTCCGCCCGCGCGCTCATGCGGACGCCTCCCGGCGCGCGCGGGCCAACAGGTCGTGCACCTCCGCGTCGGTGGTCTGCGAGAAGTCGTCGTACCACATTCCCACGCCGTAGAAGGGCCGCGGCGTGCGCGAGCAGACGATCTCGTCCACCTGGTCGCGGAACTCCTCGCAGCTCTCCTCCGCGCTGACGGGCACGGCCGCGACCACGCGCGCCGGCTCCAGCTGCCGCAGCGCCTGCGCGGCCGCGCGCATGGTGGCGCCGGTCGCCAGCCCGTCATCCACCAGGATCACCGTGCGGCCGCGGACGTCGGGCGCGGGGCGGCCGTCGCGGTACGAACGCTCGCGGCGCTCCAGTTCCGCCTGCTCCCGCGCGGCGACCTGGTCGATGATGGAGTCGGGGATGCGCAGCGGCTGCACCACGCTTTCGTTCAGGACGCGCACGCCGCCAGACGCAATGGCCCCCATGGCCAGCTCCTCGTGCCCCGGCACGCCCAGCTTGCGGACGATGAACACGTCCAGCGGCGCCCGCAGCGCGCGCGCCACCTCGTACCCCACCGGCACTCCGCCGCGCGGGAGCGCCAGCACCAGTACGCCGTCGCGCCCGGCGTACGCCGACAGGTCCGCCGCCAGCGCCCGTCCCGCGTCGGTCCGATCCCGGAACCGTCTCTCAGTCGGCATCGCTCCGCTCCTCCGATCCAGTGCCCGCGAAAACGCGGCAAGAACCGGACGCACGGCAAAACCGCAAAAGGAACCTTGCACCGCGCACGCTCTCGGAACTGGAGAGCCGGGGGCACGTCCCGCTTCAGGCGTTCGCCGCACAGATGGAGCCCGGGCGAGCCTGTCTGCGCCCCGGAGTCACCGCCGCGCTGGACGCCATGCGCCACGCCTTCGAGAACTCGACTGCGCGGCGGGCGCGGATCACCGGTGAGCCCGAGTGGCGCACCGGTCGGGAGCTTACACGCTGCGAGATGAGGAAGCCAAACCGGGACATGAGCGTTCCTTCACCGCCAAAGCGTTAGCTTGGGACGTCCAATCGGGGCTAGTGAGCCCGCCGCGAACTTCCCTCGCTCCCCAAACCGTCCACCTCTGCCCCAGCGGTGGTCTATCGAATTATCCAATCACTGGGGCGGCGATGCACGCCCTCGTCCGGCACGAGCCCATCGCCATGGTACTCTCCTTCTCCGCGGCGGCCGGCGGCCCGCCCGGGGAGAATGGCTTTCCGCGCCTCTTCGAACACGATAGAATGGTTCCCGATCGACCCGCGGCCCGTCCTCTCCCTGCGCCGGCCCCGCCACCCTCTCCACCATGCGTCGTCTACTCTTCCCCGGCCGGGGGCACGTCCTGCCGCGCCTGCTGGGTCCGCTCGCGTTCGTGCTTCTGCTCCTGGCGATTCCCGCGACCGCGCACGCGCAGTGCACGGGAGCGCCCGACGAACCGCCGGAATGCGAGGACGGGGGCGGGACCGGAGGCGACAACGCCCCCTTCCTGAGCATCTCGCCCGCCTCGCTGAAGACCTCGCAGCCGGTGGTGCCCGCCACCA
>DATABT010000662.1:0-6095 GCA_036259455.1 Longimicrobium sp.
GCCCCTCGGTTTTGGCCGTCCCGTCCTTCGGTCGGCGCCGTCCCCCGAACGGAAAGAACCCCGGGCGAGGGCGGAGCGACAAAGCCGGTCACCGGAACGGGTGAGTAGATTTCTCAGTCGGCGCCACGGGTTCCTGCACCGGCAGCGATCACGCGGGCGCCTCCTTCGAAATGACAGCCGCGGCGTCGGCAACTTTCATAGCCAGCCCCGCGTTCCGCCGGCGAGATCTTTCGGCCGGCGCCCATGCTGTGCCTCACGGCCGGATTCCGCGCGGCGCCTGCTCCAGGAAATCATCAGGCGGATTGAACTCAGGATCCCCCGAGCCCGCGATACTGGCGGCCGTGGTAGAGGAGCGGGGGCTCGTCGTCGCCGGGGACCACGCGCTCCACGCGGCCTACGACGATGCGGTGGTCGCCGCCGGGGTAGGCCTCCCACACGGTGCAGACGAGGGTAGAGAGTGCGCCTGGAAGCACGGGATCGTCGCCGGTGAACGGATCGTCGGCGGCGGGAAGCTTTTCCGCGAAGAAGGCGGCCAGGCGCTTCTGCCCTTCCGCCAGCGGGGTGACGGTGAAGCGGCCGATGTCCAGCAGCGAAGGAAGGAGGTGCGCGTGCTCGTCGATGCACACCAGCACCAGCGGCGGGTACATCGACACGGAGGTGAAGGCGCTGGCCGTCAGGGCGAGAACCTCGTCGTCGTCGCGCACGGCCACCACGGCCACGCCGCTCGCCCAGCGCGAGAGCGCCTCGCGCAGCTCGGCGCGGAGCGACTCGTCGCCGTCGTCTCCGCCGGCGGGGCGGGTGAGGATGGTCGGCTGGATGGGGCGCGGGCTCATCCGCGGATGATGCACGATCGCCGCCCCCGCCGCCAGGCCGGGATCAGACCGCTTCGGCCGCCTGCTCGCCGTCCGCGACGGCCGCGTCGTCCGAGGCGTCTTCCACCTCGTTTTCGGAAAAGCCGACGACGGTGCCGTCCTCGAACTGCACCATGAAGCCGTCGCGCCCTTCCTGGTTGTTGTCGGCGCCCCAGTGGCCGATCACCTCGCCCACCCTGCCCACGAACGGCTCCGACTGGTCGTAGAACGACCGTACCACGCGTACCCTGTGCATCGCCGCATCTCCCTTTTCTCGTGCCGCCTCCCCGGTTTGCCCGCCTCCGATGCATGGAGTGCGCCCGTCGGCGCCGTCAGGGGCCCCTCCCGGGCCCCTCCCCGCTCGATCCTCGCGGAGGGGGGAGAATTCCGTAGCCGGAGGTGGGCGAGGGTTGCGAGCCCGGAGGAGGCGTGCGCCGGCCGCGAAAAAAACCGCCCTCCCCGGCCGGGCCGGAGAGGGCGGTTGGCGTCTCTGATCGGATCGATCAGACGCCGTCGTTCAGCCGCTGGGCGTTCTCCGCCGCGGCGCGGCGCAGGTTGGCTTCCTGCAGGTCGCGCTCAGCGCGGGCGGCGTCCTGCTCGGCCACGCCTTCCTGCTGCTCCAGCCGCCCCTCCGTCTTCATCTGCCGGTCGCCCAGCAGGTCGCCGAGCCCTTCCTTGAGCTTGCCGCCCAGGTGGGTGGCCTTGCCGGTCGAGTCATCCGCCATCGTTCCCTCCCTTGTTGCGCGTACGAGTCGCCCCCTTTCAGGGCTCGCCGTCACCGTGGCAAACAATATGCCCTGCAACGAATTGCGTCATACCGACACGAACTGGGACCTGCGTGGAGGGGTGGATGGGAGAGGATCGGCGGCCGCGGCCGTGGGAGGTGGTACGCGAGGACCAGAAGGGTGACTTCGAGATGTTTCGCGTGCACACCATGCACGCCCGCTCCCCGGAGGACGGCTCCATCCACGAGTTCAACCTGGCGTGCGCGCCGGACGGCGTGGCGGTGATCGCCATTACCCCCGACGAGCGGCTGGTGATGGTGGAGCAATGGCGCCATCCCGTGCAGCGCGTGACGCTGGAGCTCCCCGCCGGTGTCGTGGACGAGGGCGAGCGCCCGGAAGACGCCGGCCCCCGCGAGCTGCGCGAGGAGACGGGGTACGCGGGCGGTGAGCCGGAGTGCATCGGCACCTGCGTCGTCAACCCGTCCTGGCAGAACACGCGCGTGCACGCCGTCGTCGTCCGCGGCGTGGAACGCGCGGGGGACAAGGAGCTGGACGACGCGGAGGAGACGCGCGTGCGCTGCGTGCCCGTCGCCAGGGTGCGGCGAATGGTGGCGGAGGGGGAAATCGACAGCGCCACCGCCATCGCCGCCCTGGCCTTCTTCTTCTGGCGTGGGGACGGACGGGAGGCGGGTGGATGAAGCGCGGGGCGGCGGGGCCGGAGTTCCTTGCGAAGGGCGCCGCCATGCGCTTATTTGTGCTGAATTGCCACGGAAGTACGTGCAAGCGACCCGATGTTCGTGTTCATTTCCCACCTGACCGTACCCGAGGCCGACGCGCCCGAGCTGGAGCGCCACTTTCGCGAACGCTCGCGCCTGGTGGACGGCTTTCCCGGCTTTCTGTACCTGCAGCTGCTGCGGCCGCAGGCGGGCGGGGCCACCCACACGTTCCTGACGGCGTGGGAGAGCCGCGAGGCCTTTCGGCGCTACATGGGGAGCCGGGAGCACGCGTTTTCGCACGGGCGCGAGCCGGGGGAGATCATGGCGCGGACCTCGGTGCGGCACGAGGCGTTCGAGGTGCTGATGGACTCGCGCGCGGAGCCGGAATGGCGGGGGTGAGCACCGGGGCCCGCGCCGCCGCGGCCCTGCTGGACCAAAAGGAGACCATCGCCCGCTCCGTCACCGGCCTGCTCTACGCCGAGATGCCTTGGCTGGTGGACAAGTACGGCGAGCGCGGGCGCCTGAAGTGCCTGCAGGACATGCGGTACAGCCTGGAGCACCTGGCCCCGGCGGTGGAGCTCGGGGAGCCCGCGATGTTCGTACGCTACGCGCAGTGGGCGGACGGTGTGCTCCGCGCCCGCCACGTCCCCACGGGCGAGCTGGCCCGGTCGTTCGAGCTGATGGCCAGCGACGTGGCCGCGCGGCTCCCGCGCGAGGAGGCCATGGCCGTGGCCGCCTGCCTGGAGGCGGGGGTGATGGCGCTGCGGGAGCAGGCGGGATGACGGCGGACGAGGCGCGCGACCGCTACCTGGCCGCCATCCGCCGCGGCAGCCGCCGCGAGGCCCTGGCCGTGGTGGACGACGCGCTGGCGGGCGGGCTTCCCGTCCGCGCGCTGTACCTGGAGGTCTTTCAGCCGGCCATGCACGAGGTCGGCCGGCTGTGGCAGGAGAACCGCATCACCGTTGCCGACGAGCACCTGGCGACGGCCATCACGCAGATGGCCATGTCGCGGCTGTACGAGACGCTCTTCGGCGACCGCGTGGACACCGGGCCGCTCCTGCTGGCCGCCTGCGCCGACGACGAGCGGCACGAGCTGGGGCTGCGGATGATCTGCGACCTGCTGGAGCTGGAGGGGTGGGACACCGTGTTCCTGGGCGCGTCCGTTCCCGTGGGAGACCTGGTGGCGATGGTGCGGGAACGGCGGCCGGCGGTGGTCGCGCTCTCCGCCGCCATCACCCCGCACCTGCCGCGGGTTCGCGAGGCGGTGGACGCCATTCGCGCGGCCCTGCCGCGGGGCGGGCCGGTAATCGCCATCGGGGGGCGCGCGTTCGCGGCGGACCCCGCGCTGGCGGAGCGGCTGGGGGCGGACCTCACGGCGCGCGACGCGGTGGAGGTGGCCGAACGGCTGAAGGAAAGGTTCGCGGAATGAAGGACGTGGCGGCCCTTGGGGTGCACCCGCTGCTGCGCGGCTTTCCCGGCTTCGTGCTGGAACTGTCGCGCGACGGCACCGTCCTGGAGTCCAACGGGCGCTTGGAGCGCGCGCTGGAGCGCCGGGTGGTGGGGGCCCCGCTCGCCTCCGTGCTGGACGGACCCTCGCGGCGCAAGCTGGAGACGATCCTGGCGCGCGCCCCGTTCGATCCCGACGCGGAGCCGGAGGACGCCGGCGGGTGCGGCGGCGCCTGGGAGCTGATGCTGGAGGGGCGCGACGCCCTGCATCCCCACTCCTTCTACCCGGTCTGCGACGACGAGGGGGTGCGGCTGTGGCTGGTGGAGGCGCCGCGCGATCCCCGCTTCGAACGCATGCTGGAGGAGCTGGCCAGCGCCAACACCGAGCAGGCCAACGCGCAGCGGGCGCTGGCCAAGGAGAAGGCGCGGCTGGCCCGGGCGCTGGACGAGCTGGAGCGCGAGTTCCGCGAGAACGAGCGCCTCTCGCGGCAGCTGCAGGTGCAGAACGAGGAGGTGCAGGCGCAGAACGAGGAGCTCCTCGCCATGACGGAGGAGCTGCACGCGGGGCAGGATCACCTGCTGACGGCCAACCAGCAGCTGGAGCGCCGCACCCGCGAGCTGCAGATCGCCCTGGGGGCGCGCAACCGCTTCTACGCCTCCATGAGCCACGAGCTGCGCACTCCCATCAACGCGGTGATGGGTTACAACGACCTGCTGCTGGCGGAGGTCTGGGGGCCGCTGAACGAGCAGCAGGAGCTGGCGGTGGAGCGCTCGCAGCGCGCCGCCCGCCACCTGCGCGAGCTGGTGAACGACGTGCTCGACATCTCCCGCCTGGAAACGGGGCGGCCCGAGGTGCAGGCGGAAGAGGTGGACGCGGCCGAGCTGGTGACGGAGCTCTTCGACTCCTTGCGCCCGCTGGCGGCGGGGACCCGGACGGAACTGCGGCTGATTCCCCACGCCGACGTCCCCGTCATCCGCACCGACCCGCGGCGGCTGCGGCAGATCCTGATGAACCTGGTCTCCAACGCCATCAAGTTCGGCGCGGGATCGCCCGTGTGGGTGCACCTGTCGCCGGAAAAATCGGGCGGACTGGTGATCGAGGTCACCGACGGCGGACCCGGGATCGCCGAAGAGGACCAGTCGCGCATCTGGGACGAGTTCGTGCAGCTGGGCCGCGGCGACAACCTGGCCACGGCGCGCGAGGGCACGGGGCTGGGGCTCCCCATCTCCCGGCGCCTGGCCGCGGTGCTGGGGGGATCGCTGGACCTGGCCTCCACCGTGGGGGTGGGGACCACGTTCCGGCTGACGCTCCCCGCGAAGCCGCCGGCGGCCTGAGGGGTGCGGAGGTACGAGGGTACGGATCGGGCGGTCGCGATCATCCGGGCGGCACAACCCTGCCCGCGCGGCGGGCATCCAAGGCAGACCAACGGCCGGGCGTCCACGGGTCGCCGGCCGCGTCCATACAGAACACGGATACGGGCAACGCATGTCGCAGCAGACGGAAGGCGAGCCGCAGCACGCGCCGCGGGCGGGCGACCGCCGCGGTGTCGACCGCAGGCGGGTGGAGCGGCGCGCGCCCCCGCCCATGTGGCGCCGCCCCTGGGCGCTGGTCGCGTACGGCGTGCTGGGCACCCTGGCGCTGGTGCTCCTCGTCAACGGGCTGGAGGATGACGGGGAGGCGGCCGACCCCCGTGACGAGGCGCTGGTGGAAAAGCCGGCGGAGGGCGCCACGCAGGTGGCGCCCGTAGACCCGCGCGTGGCCGCCGCCGGGCCGCAGGACGCGTACGGCACCGCCGGGTTCGAGCGGCTGGTGGTGGAGGGCGAGGGGGCCGTGGGCAAGGTGGTGCGCACCGAGCTCTTCTGCGCGCCCCCGCAGAACTTCACCATCGTGGCCGGGCACACCGCGCCGCGCTCCGTCGCGTCGCTCATCCAGGGCGGGCAGGTGCCCGCCGCGCTCTGCAAGTGGGGCCCCACCGGCGAGCCGCGCCGCCAGGATCTGCTTCTGCTCGTGCCGCCCGCGAAAGCGGAGGAGTTCGCCGCGGCGCCGGTGGTGAACGACAACTTCGTGGAGCGCCGCCGCGTGGTGGCCGAGGTGGAGTGGGTGGGCCGCAGCGAGACGCTGGCCCTGCGCACCGCCGCCGTCTTTCGCAGCATGCTCCCGTCGCGCTGACCCATCTTTCCGACACACGAGCGCATGAACCGCCGAGCCATCGTGGCCGCCGCCCTGCCGGCCGCCCTCGCCGCCGTGCACCCCGCCGCGGCGCAGGACGACGCGCTGCTGGAGCGCGCGCGGCGCATCCACGCCAGCGCGCCCCTCATCGACGGGCACAACGACCTGCCATGGGAGATCCGCGAAA
>DATABT010000663.1:0-1908 GCA_036259455.1 Longimicrobium sp.
GCGCGAGCCGCAGTTCGAGGGGCAGACCAAGACCAAGCTGGGCAACAGCGAGGTCAAGGGCGCCGTGGAGACCGTCGTCAACCAGAAGCTCAGCGAGTTTCTGGACGAGACGCCGGGCGTGGGCCGCGCCATCATCGAAAAGGCCATCAGCGCCGCGCGGGCGCGCGAGGCCGCCCGCAAGGCCCGCGACCCCACGCGCAAGAAGAGCGCGCTGGAGACGGGCGTGCTCCCCGGCAAGCTGGCGGACTGCTCGAGCAACAACCCCGAGCTGACCGAACTCTACATCGTGGAGGGCGACAGCGCCGGCGGCAGCGCCAAGCAGGGGCGCAAGCGCGAGTTCCAGGCCATTCTGCCGCTCAAGGGCAAGATCCTGAACGTGGAAAAGGCGCGCTTCGACAAGGTGCTCAGCAACGAGGAGATCCGCGCCATCATCACCGCCATCGGCACGGGAATCGGCGAGGACGAGTTCAACCTGGACAACGCGCGCTACCACAAGATCATCATCATGACCGACGCGGACGTGGACGGCAGCCACATCCGCACCCTGCTGCTGACCTTCTTCTTCCGGCAGATGCGGCAGCTCATCGAGGAGGGCCTCGTCTACATCGCGCAGCCGCCGCTGTACCTGGTCAAGAAGGGCAAGCAGGAGCACTACGCGTACAGCGACGCCGAGCGCGACGAGATCCTGGCCCGCTTTCGCGGCAACGGCGCCGAGGGCGACGGCAAGAGCGAGCGCGGCATCCACGTGCAGCGGTACAAGGGTCTGGGCGAGATGAACCCGGAGCAGCTGTGGAAGACCACCATGGACCCGGACGCGCGCACGCTGCTGCAGGTGGCCATGGAAGACGCCGTGGGCGCCGACGCCATCTTCACCAAGCTCATGGGCGAAGAGGTGGAGCCGCGCCGCCAGTTCATCGAGCAGAACGCCCGCTACGTCCGCAACCTGGACGTGTGAACGCGGGTCTCCCGTGTTGCGAATCGCCCCCGGTGCCGTGAGCGGCACCGGGGACTCTTTTTGACCGGGAGGCCGGAGCCGGGCGCTCGCACCCAGGGCGACCCGTGCCGGGGTTCGGGTATCGGCGCGACCGAGTGCGGCTACTCCTCGGCGGGCGTGGAATGGCGCGACAGCCAGCACGACAGCTGCAGCTGTTTCGAGTCCTGCACCGGCACGATCAGCTGCGAGGGGGCTGACCGCAACGGGGAGGCCCGCCCGCGTGCGGGGCAGGAACGAGCCCGCCGGCACCTCGCCGGCGGGCTCGTCGTTCCTGGCAGGCGGATGCCGAGGTGCCACCGATCGTGACATCGCGCGCGAAACCGTTGCTCCGCCGGGCCCGGAGCGTTATTGGTTCCCCATCCAGCGAAGGGAACGCCCGGGCGGAGCCGCCCGACGCGTGTGGGGAATGCGGAGACTTGACCGCCATTTGAGCAGGCTTTACGCTGTGCTTCGCCGAGCCGGAACGCGGCCGCGCGACCGAACGACAGAGAGACGAAAAGGGAATGAGCAATTCACGGGTGGACCAGCGCTTCGACGAGCTGGTGTCGCAGGTGCACGACTGGGTGGAATCGGCGGTGGCGCTGGACGAAGGGCACTTTCCCAGCGAGTTGCTGAGCGACCTTCGTGACCTGATCGAGGAGCTGAAGGCGTTCCTGGAAGACGACGAGAGCACGGACTACGCCCGCCAGGACGTGCTGGAGATCTTCGTCACGCCGGAAATGGGCGAGGTGATGCACCGCTTTCCCAAGGTGCGGCGCCTGCTGGAGAGCGCCTGGGGATCGCAGCTCACGGAGCTCATCGAGGAAGAGTCTTCCGGCTTCGACCCCGAAGAAGACGACGACGACGATTGAGGGTGCCCGCGCGTCCCCCCCCCGGACGGCCGGCGCCCCCGCCCGCCCGCACCCGCGGGCGGG
>DATABT010000664.1:0-9022 GCA_036259455.1 Longimicrobium sp.
GCCTGGGCTACGAGCTCCTGCGCCAGGAGCGGGTGGATGACGCCATCGCCGTCTTCGGGCTGAACCTGGAGATGCACCCGTGGGAGGCGAACCTCCACGACAGCCTGGCCGACGCGTACCTCGCGCGGGGCGACGAACCGAGCTGGACCGCGCCTTTCCCCGCTGGCGCGACCTGCTGCTGGAGCGCCGCGCTCCGCAACCCTGACTCCTCCCGTATCCGGCGCTTCGGAGGAGAAGGGGCGCCCGCGGAGGACTGGAACGTCGAACGAACTACGGGAGCTCTCATGGACCGACTGAATCCGCCGCGGCTGCGCGGCATCCCGGCAGCGCGAGACCTGCTCGGCGCGCTGCCGCTCGTGCTCGCGTCGCTGCTCCTGTCGCCCGGCTGCGCCGCCCAGGCCGCGACGCCCGGCGCGCCCGCGCCGCCGCGCTCGCACGAGGAGGTGGCGCGGGAGTACGTGCGGGCGTTCAACACGGGAAACGCGGACAGCCTGGCGGCCGCCTACGCGCGCCTCTTCGACCCGGACTTTCTGGACGGGTTCGGCGGGGCCGCCGCCGCGGCGTGGTGGCGCCTGGACCTGTTCCGCACCTACGGCCCCCTGGAGATGGCCTGGGTGGACAGCACGGCCAGTCCTCCCGTCGTGTGGACCCGCGGGTCCACGTCGCTCGGATGGGTGGGCTTTCAGTTCTACCTCGATGCCCGCGGGCGGGTGGAGCGGAACACGGTGTGGCGTCCCCGGCCCGTGGACTACTCGCGGGTACCCGCCGTACCCGCGGCGGCGGTCGGCGATTCGCTGCGCGACTACCTCGCCCGGATGTCGGCGGCGGGCCTTTTCAGCGGCTCCGTCGTCCTCTCCCGTCACGGCCGGGTGGTGCTCTCCGACGCCTGGGGCGAGCAGCGCCGGGGCGAGGGGCGGCCCATCACGGAATCCACCCGCTTCCACATCGCCTCCGTCACCAAGATCCTCACGGCGACGGCGCTGCTCCGGCTGGTGGAGGAGGGGGTGGTCTCGCTGAACGACACGCTGGGCCGCTGGATTCCCGAGTACCCGGAGCCGTACCGCAGCCGGGTGACGGTCCGCCACCTCCTCACCCATGCCTCGGCCATCGAGGTGGACGGCGACGCGGACTACCTTCGCGAGGTCAACCGCGCGGAATCCGCGGGGGACCTGCTGCGCGCGCAGCTCCGCGCGGTCGGGGGACGCGAGCCGCGGTTCGAGCCCGGCAGCGAGTACGACTACACGAGCGAGGGGATCGACCTGCTGGGGGTGGTGATGGAGCGCGCCACGGGAACGCCGTGGACGGAGGTGGTGCGGGAGCGCGTCCTGCGCCCCGCGGGGATGGCCGCGACCCGCTTCGCGCTGCCGCGGGAGGAGGGCGACTGGGCCGTCGGCTACACCTCGCTCACGGAGGACCTGGAGACCGCCACGCCCGGGACGCTGCGCCCGGCGCCCGAGATCCTTACGCGCGTCGCCAAGCCGTCGTCCGGCGTCTGGAGCACAGCGGGGGACCTGCACCGCTTCATGCGCGCCCTGCTGGAGGGGCGTCTGCTGGGGCCGGCGCTGGCGGACTCGCTGCTGTCGCCGCAGCGCGAGGCGGGGGAGCTGCCCAAGTACGGGCTGCGCACCTGGGCCGGCCTGGGCGCACAGGGCGAGGACATCTGGGGGATCCGGACCGTGGGGCACGGCGGGGTGGTGCCGGGCTACAGCGCCGCCATTGAATACGTTCCCGCGAGCGGATGGCTGCTGACGGTCACCAGCAACACCGGCGAGGCGACGGGATACCTCGTCTTTCAGCGGTTCCTGGAGCTGGTCGCGGGCTCCAGCCTGCCCCGGTCTCCGCCATCCGGGTCCGGCGGGTAGACGGCCGCGCCGGGCACGCATCATCGCCATTGAAGCGGAGCCCCGCCACGCGGTCCCGGAGAGAGCACGTGACCCGCATCGCCATCCACCTCGTCATTCCTTCGGGCTCGTCCCGACGGCGCCGATCGGCTCGGCGCTGAGCGACGGCGTGCAGCTCGTGTACGAATCCGGCGGCGCGGAGCAGACGCCGTGGGTCTACGATTCCGTCCGCACCTCGTCGCGTGCCGGATACGAGCGCTGCGCGGTCGTGTCGCGCCCGTCGCCGCCCGCCCGGGAGAGCTGCGTGCGCGGCGACACGCTCTTCGAGCGCAACGCCGACGGCGCGCACGTCCCCGTTCGCCCCATCGGTCCCGACATGCGGCTGGCGGTGCCCACCGCGTCCGGCAACGTCCCGCACTACACGACCGGCAGCGTCACCGTTCGGCGGGTCGGGGGCCGGGCTCGAGCTCCCCGTCGTCGCCACGACGATCGTGACCCGGGACGCGGCGCGCACGGTCCTCCGCCGGCCGCGGGAGGACTACGCGCCGTCGCGGCTCACCGCGGGTCGGGGCGTGTTCGAGGAGGCGGACCCGGACGGCGGCTGGAGGAGCGTGCGGGAGTTCTCGCTCAGGGACGTGCGGAAACCCGCCGCGGGTGGATGACGGATCCGCCCGGTCATCTTCGGCCCGCGTGCCGGACCGACGGCCCGGGCCCCGCGTTCATCCCCCGCACCGCTGCCGGCTGAAGCTTTCACGGGTCGCCGGGACTCCGCCCCGGATGCGGATCCCTGCATCGTACAGGTGCGGGAGATCGACCGGACGCCGAGCAGGAGCTCCCGGGGGATCGGCGTCGCGACCCGCCGCACGGGCGGCTCCGGCGGCTCCGTTCGTGCTGCGGTGCAGGGCATGGACGGCCGCGCCTTCCCGGCGCCGGTACATCCATCACGGGAAGGGATTCTGAAATGCAAGCCAGGTCCGGTGTCCCCACCCCTCCGGGCGATTCACGCGCCGCTGCGTCGCGCGCCGCGCGGAGCTGCCTGTCCGTCGTGGCGCTCGTGCTCTGGTGCGCCGGCGACGCGCGAGCCCAGGAGCTGAGAACGGTACCGCCCTTCGGCCAGCAGCCGGTCGGCTACACGGTGTTCACGCTCCCGGCGGGCCCGGACACGCTTTCGCCCCACCCCGCCGACACGCGCCGGCTGCTCGTGGAGGCCTGGTTCCCCGCGCGGGAGCACGGCTCCACGGCCAAGCCCTGGGCATCGGGGGCGATGGGCGCGGCGCTGGCGAACCAGTTTCCTTTCCCCGACGGCTTCCATTCCGCCATCGCGTCGCATGCATGGCTGGACGGGCGCCCGGTCGCCGCGCGCGTTCCCGCCATCGTGTTCAGCCATGGCCTCTCCTTTCCGCCGACGCTCTACCAGAGCTTCTTCGAGGACCTGGCCAGCCGCGGCTACGCCGTGTTCGCCGTCAGCCATCCGCACGGTGCCGCGATGATCGAGTATCCGGACGGCACCACCCTGGAAATGGCCCTCTGGCCCCGGATCCAGGAGGAGGCGGAGCGCCAGCGCATGCTCGCCGGGGCGGCCGGCCGGTGGGCGGCCGACCTGTCGGTGGTCATCGAGGCCATCCGCGCGGGAGACCTCCCCGGCGACCTCGCGGTGGACGGTTCGCGGATCGGCCTTCTCGGCCATTCGCTGGGCGGGACGGCCGTGGGCAAGCTTTCGCGCGACGAAAGGGTATCGGGCGTCGTCGTGATGGAGGGCGAGGTTCGCGAACCGGCGGATGAAGACGCGCGCGGCTCCATCCAGGTGGCCGTGCCGCTGCTCCACCTCATCGGCGGCTACAACCGCCTGGAGCTCGAACGCCGGGCCTACCTTCCGGGACCCGGCGCGCCGGTCTTCACGGCCATCGTCCAGGGGACCGGCCACGCCTACTTTTCCGACCTCATCCACTTCTACCGGGCGTATGCCAACCGCGAGTGGCGCGTACGGCACCGGTACGAAACCGATCCCGACCGCGTCATCCGCATCGCGAGCGACTACATCGCGGCCTTTTTCGACTGGCGGCTGATGGATGCCCCACGGAGCACGCTCCTGCGGCGGCCGAGCTACGCGGAGCGCGTCGAGGGACCGCAGCAGGGCGGATATCCCGAGGTGGACCTCACCGTCGCCGTGCAGTAGGTCCCGCCCCCGCCGCGTCGAAGTCCATCACCGAGCATCAGCTCCACCGCGCTGGACCGCCGCAGCGCGGGGACCCAGCGCCGACGGAACCGCGCTCCACTTCGATGGGCTCGCGGAACGCCAGGCCCGGCCCCACGGCCATGATGACGGGGAGGCCGACACAGCGCCTCCCGCTCGCGCAGAAAAGCTGCGGATGCGCGCCGGCGTGAGCTCGCGCAGGGCGTTCGGACCATCCATTCACCCGCGCTTTGGCGGACGGGGCGCTGCGCGGCTTGCGGACGCCGGGCGCCGGTGGCGAGAATCGTGGCACGGCGCGGGCCCGGTCCGGCGGCGCGCGCTCCCTCTTTCGGACGGAGACATGATGGTCGTGGCGTATCTCGCCATCGGGCTGGGCGCGGGGGTGCTGTCCGGCCTGTTCGGAATCGGCGGCGGCGTGCTGATCGTGCCCGCGCTCATCTATCTCACCCGCATGCCGGTGACGATGGCCACCGGCACCTCGCTGGCCGCGCTGCTCCTGCCCGTGGGCGCGCTGGGCGCGTGGGAGTACCACAAGCACGGCAACCTGGACCTGCGGGCCGCGCTGCTGGTGGCGCTGGGGCTGTTCATCGGAGCGTGGTTCGGCGCCCGCTTCGCGCAGGGGCTGGACGCCACCGTCATCCGCCGCGGCTTCGCCGTATTTCTGCTGGCGATCGCCGCGCGCATGTGGTTCTCGTAGCACCAGAGCCCGACGTCTTCCCTCTCCGCGGGGAACGAGCGGGGAGGGGACGGGGGAGGGGCGCCGCGCATCAATCCTCCCGCAGGGCGCGGCCGGTCATCGACAGAAAGACGTCGTCCAGCGTGGCGCGGTGGGTGGTGAGCGCGGTCAGCTCACCCCCCGCCGCGCCGATCAGCCCCAGCAGGCCGGGAAGCGTGCGGTGCGGCTCCTCCACCGTCAGCAGGGTGGATTCGCCGCGGCGGCCCACGCGGGTAACGGAGGGGATCTGGCGCAGCCGCTCGTCGGATGGGGCGGCGGTGGCGGCGAACTCGATGACGTGCGCGCCGCCCAGCCCGCGGATGAGCTCCGCCGGCGTGCCCTGCGCGATGATCTGCCCGCGGTCCAGGATGGCGACGCGGTCGGAGAGCTTTTCCGCCTCGTCCATGAAGTGGGTGGTGAGCAGGATGGTGCCGCCCCGCGCGCGGAACGCCTCGCACAGGTCCCACAGCTGCCGCCGCGACTGCGGGTCCAGCCCCGTGGTGGGCTCGTCCAGAAAGAGGATGTCGGGCGATCCCGCCAGCGCGCAGGCCACGGAGAGGCGCTGGCGCTGCCCGCCGGAAAGGTGGCGCACCTGCGTCTTTTCCTTCTCCGCCAGCTGCACGAACTCGATCAGCTCCCGGACGGACGGGCCCTGCCGGTAGAAGGAGCGGAACATCCGGATGATCTCACCCGCCGTCATCCGGTCGGGGAACTCGCTTTCCTGCAGCTGCACGCCCAGGCGCTGGCGGATGGCCCCCTCGTCGCGCTCCCAGCGCATTCCCAGGATCTCCACCTCGCCGCCGTCGGCGCGCTGCAGGCCCTCGAGGATCTCGATGGTCGTCGTCTTTCCCGCGCCATTGGGCCCCAGCAGGCCAAAGCACTCGCCGCGCCGCACCTCCAGGTCCAGCGAGCGCACCGCCACCGTCTGGCCGAAGCGCTTGTGCAGCGCGCGGCAGCGGATGGCGGGCACGTCGGGGTTCGGGTCGGCCGTCATGCCGTGGAGGATGTGGGTCGTGTGTGCCGTTCAGCGGCGGATGATCTTCGCACGCCCGCCGCCGAAGTCAAGAAGAAAAGCACTTACGCAATGCAGTTCAGTCCACCCGAGGTTCGCCGGACGCCGCGACGCCCTGCTCGCCGAGCGGATGCGTGTCGGTGGGGGCGTCGGTCTGGGCGATGACGTCGTGGGCGACGGCGCGCACCAGCTCGTCGCGGCTGCCGTTGAGCGCCTCGCGCGCGGCCCGGAAGCGCAGGCCGCTGCGCGTGCACGCCAGGTCGCACAGGCGCAGCACGCGCTGCATGCTCTCGTCGTCCAGCGGCTGGCGCGTGCTGGTGAACGGCGGCGCCACGTCCGCGCCCGCCGCGCGCGCCTGCAGCAGCGCCTGCGCGTGCGAAAGGGTGGCCGCGCGCACGTACAGCTCGATGGCCATGTCGCCCAGCCGCATCACGATGAACTGGCGCTCGGCGATCTTCTTTCCGTGCCGCCGCAACGCGCGCTCCGCCGCCACGCGCAGGTCGCGGGTGTGCTCCACCAGGTAGTCGAAGTGCGTCTGCAGGCGCGGGTGGACGTCGTTCTCCAGCATCGGCTCGCCGGCACCCAGCGCCAGCCGCACGCGGTCCGCGGCAAAGTCCGTCAGCAGGCCGATCTGCTTCACGGGCTCGCGCAGTGCCGCGGCCACCTCCTTGAGCGCCTCGCCCGGCCCCTGCAGGCCGCTCAGGCCCACGAACAGGCGCAGGATCTCGTTCGTCCCCTCGAAAATGCGGGTGATGCGCGCGTCGCGGTACATCCGCTCGTACGGATAGCCCTTCACGAAGCCGCGCCCGCCGGCGATCTGCACCACCTCGTCCACGGCGCGGTCCAGCGCGTCGCTGTTCCACACCTTGGCGGCGGCGGATTCCAGCGCGTAGTCCACGTCGCCGCGATCGTTGAGGCCGGTGGTGAAGTAGGCCACGCTCTCCGCGGTGAACGCGTCCGCCGCCATGCTTGCCAGCTTGCCCTGGATGCTCTCGTAATGGACCAGCGGCTGCCCGAACTGCTCGCGCCGCCTCGCCCAGTCCGTGGCCAGGCGCAGGCACTGCTTCACCCC
The DNA here is from genome assembly GCA_036259455.1 of Longimicrobium sp. Lineage (GTDB taxonomy): Bacteria > Gemmatimonadota > Gemmatimonadetes > Longimicrobiales > Longimicrobiaceae > Longimicrobium. The sequence continues at coordinate 6,835 of DATABT010000664.1, forward strand.
GCCCGCGGCACCGGCGGAAAGGCCCTGCCGGCCCGAGTTCAGCACGCGCATGGCGATCTTGAACCCCTCGCCAGGCTCGCCCAGCACGTTTTCCGGCGGCACGCGCACGTCGCGAAAGTACAGCTCCGCCTGGTTGCTGCCGCGCGCCCCCATCTTTCGCAGCGCCGGCCCGCGCTCGAACCCGGGCATGTCGGGGCGCAGGATGAACGCGGTCACCCGGTCCACCGTGTTTCCCTGCCGCTCCACCGGCGTCTGCGCGAACGCGACAATGATCTCGCTGAACGAACCGTTGCCGATCCAGATCTTGCTCCCGTTCAGGATCCACGACCCGTCGTCCTGCCGCTCCGCGCGCGACGTGATCCCCGCCGCGTCGCTCCCCGCCTCGGGCTCGGTGAGGGCGAAGGACGCCATCCACTCCCCCGTGGCGGCTTTCGGTAGATAGAGGGCCTTCTGCGCCTCGCTGCCGGCGAGCTGGATGCCCTTGATGCCGATGGACAGGTGCACGCCCAGCATGATCCCCAGTCCGGGATCGAAGCCGGTCACGTACTCGAACACGCGGCAGTACGCGCTCTGCGACAGCCCCATCCCCCCGAATTCCTTCGCGATGGAGATGCCGAAGAGGCCCATCCGCTTGAGCTCCGCGATGGCGTCTTCGGGAATGCGCTCGTTCTCGTCGATCCACTCGCGGTCCAGGTTGGCCTCGCAGTACGCGCGCAGCCGCTGGATGAAGTCGCTGACGAACCGGTCCTCCTCGTCGCTGATGCGGGGATAGGGGAAGAGGATGGAATCGTCGATGCTCCCGTGGAACAGCTCGCGGGTGAGCGAGGGCTTTTCGTTGGCCATGCGTCAGGACCGGCTGCGGGGATTCGGGGTCGATGGGGCAAGATACGGCGATGCCGCCCGCCGGTCACCACGGACCACGAACGGCATCTCCCCCGCCCCATCCGCCGTGCAGATGCCGCGCCGCGCGGATGGCCGGCGCGTCGGGTGCTTCATCCGTTTGTTTCGGTTTGTCTTTGGTATGCTTCCTGCGGACGTGGCCCGCAACTGGTTGGCATCCCATCACTTGAACGAATAGCGGGAGAGGTGGACGATGACGGACCGCAAGACGCAGGAGCACGCGGACGAGAGCAACATGATCAAGGACCCGGACAACTGGGTCACGGGCGACCAGCCGATGACCGGCGCCCAGCGCTCGTACCTGCACACGCTGGCCGAAGAGGCGCACGTGGAGGTGGAAGACGGCCTCACCAAGGCCGAGGCCAGCAAGAAGATCGACGAGCTGCAGGAAAAGACCGGCCGCGGCGTCGATTGAGGCTGCTTCGCGCCGAAAGCGTATCGTAATCAATCGGAGGGCCCGCTTCCACTGCACGGAAGCGGGCCCTTGTTGCTATAAAAATTTCCTTTGTCAAAGGTTCAGGGCCAAGCTTTAGTTTGGATAGCAGGCGAACGAGCCTGGCCACGAAGCCAAGAAAGAAAAGCACTCACGCAGTGCGGTTCACATCATCACGGCTCGCCGTAGCCGGAGAACACGCGGCGCCATGGGGCGAGCGGTATCTTGCTTGCGGGTCCCGGCATCCGCGGTTCCATCGGGCCGATCGTCCCTCTTTTCCATCGGGTCTCCCATGAAGCGCATCCACGGCTGGGTCGTGCCGATGCTGCTGCTGGCGCCGCTGGCGGCGTGCGACGGCGACCCCGCGGCGTCAGGTCCCGCGGCGGTGCAGGCCGTCTCGGGCGGCGGGCAGACGGGGCTCACGGAGACGGCGCTCTCCGGCGAGCTGGTGGCGCGCGTAACCGACGGCGGCGGACGGGGGGTGGCGGGGGTGGCGGTCGCGTGGAGCGTGGACGCGGGCGGCGGCACGCTCTCCGCCGCCTCCACGGTCACGGACGGGGCCGGCGAGGCGCGGGCGCAGTGGACGCTGGGCCCGGCGGCGGGATCGTTCACCGCGCGGGCGACGGTCGAGGGGCTCCCGCCGGCGACCTTTGCGGCCACCGCGACGTATCCGGCCGCCGCGGCCCTGCAGGTGGCGGGCGGCAACGGCCAGACGGGCGGACCGGGCGGCACGCTCGCGGACTCGCTGGCGGTGCGCGTGGTCTCCACCGCGGGGCGCGCGGTCCCCGGCGCGACCGTCACGTGGAGCGTGGCGGGTGGCGGTGCGATCAGCCCCGCGACCTCCGTGACGGACGC